>JAIWNN010000096.1 GCA_020216805.1 Desulfarculus sp.
CGCAATCCCCGTGGCCCTTGGCCACGGGGATTGCGCGCCGCCGGGTATAGAAGCTCTTGGCAGGCCGCGAGGCGGAAACCTTCCTGGCAAGTAAGCGCGCCTGGACTCCTCATGAACATGGCGATACGTGCGGATCGCCCAAAGTTCTTTGAGGGGGTCCGGGGGAACTTTCTTTCAAGAAAGTTCCCCCGGTTTTCGCGCCTTACTTGCCCAGGCAGGCGGCCAGGTCGGCCTCGGGGGTGGAGATGGGCATGATGTTGAAGTTTTCCACCAGGACCTTGAGCACGTTGGGGGAGACGAAGGCGGGCAGGCTGGGTCCCAGGCGGATGTCCTTGATGCCCAGGTGGAGCAGGCTGAGCAGGATGGCGCAGGCCTTTTGCTCGTACCAGGACAGGATCATGGACAGGGGCAGGTCGTTGACGCCGCAGTTGAAGGCGCCGGCCAGGGCCAGGGCGATCTGGACGGCGGAGTAGGCGTCGTTGCACTGGCCGATGTCCAGCAGGCGGGGGATGCCGCCGATGTCGCCCAGCTGCTTGTCGAAGAAGCGGAACTTGCCGCAGGCCAGGGTGAGGATGACGGTGTCCTGGGGGGCCTTTTCCACGAAGTCGGCGTAGTAGGAGCGGCCGGGCTTGGCGCCGTCGCAGCCGCCCACCAGAAAGAAGTGCTTGATGGCCCCGGACTTGACCGCGTCGATGACCGCGCCGGCCACCGAGAGCACGGCGTTGCGGCCAAAGCCCACCATCACCTCGCCCTGGTCCGCGTCGCTGGCGAAGCCGGGCAGGGCCAGGGCCTTGTTGATGACCGGGGAGAAGTCCTTGTTGCCCGAGGCGTCGGCCTTGATGTGGGGCACGCCGGGCCAGCCCACCAGGCCGGTGGTGAAGATCTTGTCGCCGGTGTCGCCCTTGGGGCGCTGGATGCAGTTGGTGGTCATCAGGATGGCGCCGGGGAACTCGGGGAACTCCTTGCCCTGGTTCTGCCAGGCGGTGCCGTAGTGGCCATAGAAGTGGGGGTGCTTCTTGAGCTCGGGATAGCCGTGGGTGGGCAGCATCTCGCCGTGGGTGTAGACGTAGACGCCCTTGCCGGCGGTCTGCTCCAGGAGCATGGCCAGATCCTTGAGGTCGTGGCCGCTGACCAGGATGGCCTTGCCGGCCTTGTGGCCCAGGGGCACCTTGGTGGGAACCGGGTGACCGTAGGCGCCGGTGTTGCCGGCGTCCAGAAGCTCCATGGCCCGGATGTTGACCTCGCCGGCCTTCAGGGCGATGCCCACCCAGTCGTTCACACCCAGGCTCTGGTCCTGGATGGCGGCCAGGGCCTGGTGCAGGAAGGCGTAAACCTGGTCGTCCTCCTGGCCCAGGATGGCGGCGTGATCGGCGTAGGCGGCGATGCCGCGCAGTCCGAAGATGGTCAGGTGCTTGAGCGAGGTCACGTCGGGGTTGTCGCCCCCGGCCTTGAAGCTGAAGACCTGGCCGGCCTGGGCGATCATGCCGGCCTTGTCGGCGGGCGGGGTGTAGGCGGCCGCGCCGGAGAAACTCTGGCCGGGCAACTGGGCCTTGAGGCGCTCGCGCAGGGCCACCGCCTGGTTGATCAGGGGCGGAAAGCGGTCGGAGTCGAAGTCGACGTTGGTCAAGGTGCTGAAAAGGGCCTCGGAGGTGAAGCGGTTGACTTGGCTGTCCACGATGCCCTTGGCGCGGGCGGCGTGGGCCACCTGGCCCAGGCCGATGAGGGTGTAGGTCAACAGATCCTGCAGGGCGGCGACCTCGGGCTCCTTGCCGCAAACGCCCTGGATGGTGCAGCCGGTGCCCTTGGCGGTCTGTTCACACTGATAGCAGAACATCTCCATCGCGAATCCTCCCGTGCTAATGGTTACTGATTACCTACTGTCTTGGTTACAATTAGTCTGACTGACGCGGAAGCAAGAGTCTAGAGCGCGATGTCTGCCGGTCGCCCCAGGCCGGAGGTCAGGTCGCCCAGGGTGGTGCCGACCAGGTAGGCGCGCATGTCCGCAGCCAGGCGGCCCAACAGCCCGCCCAGGACGCAGGCGCCGGAGCAAGCCGGCCTGCCCAGGAGGCAGGTCTGGCCGGGCAGGGGGCCTTCCACCGCCTCGTAGATCTCCAGCAGGCGGGTGCCGCGCCCTTGGCCCGCCAGGCGGAAGCCGCCCCGGGGGCCACGCTGGCCCTCCACCAGCCCGGCCCGGGCCAGCCGCTGCAGCACCTTGGCCAAATGGTGATCGGAGACCCCCAGGCGGTGGGCCAGATTTTTGCTGGGCTGGGGCTGACCAGGTTGGCTGGCCAGCAGCGCCATGGCGTGCAGGGCCAGGGAAGCCGCCTCGGAGATTCGCAGGTGGGGGGACATGACCGCTCTCCAATAACGAATTTTGGTACCATAATACCACAAAAACGCCGGCGGTCAAGCCTGGGACGAAAAAAACCGCCTTCGGGATTGTTTGGGATAACTTATGGTAATCAAGCATAAATGACGCAAAGAGCGGATGACGTTCCGGCTGAGGGCCGGGCGGGCGTCACCGGGAACGACGGGGAATGAGGTCGGCTAGAGGCTGAAGGGCTGGGGGCTGAGCAGGGACGACGACGGCGCGGAGCGCCGGGGGTTGGCTTCGGCGGCGGGGGGGCGGTGGCGTTGCTGTTTGATGGTCTTTTCCAGGCCGAATTTCTTGATGCGGTAGCCGATCTGGCGCAGGGTCAGGCCCAGCTCCCGGGCGGCGTGGGATTGCACCCAGTTGTTGCGCTCCAGGGCCGCGACCACCTCGCGCAGCTCGATCTCCTCCAGGCGCGAGAGGGCGGCCTCGGCGGTGGGCAGCTCCCGAGTGGCCGGGGGATGGAACAACAACGGTCCCAGGTCGGCCAGGTCCACCAACCCTGGTCCGCCCAGCAGCAACAGGCGCTCCACCAGATTGACCATCTCGCGCAGGTTGCCCGGCCAGGCGTAGCGCAAGAGGGCCTCGCGGGCGGCGGGGGTGAAGGTCAGGGTGCGGCCGACCTCGCGCGACAGGCGCTCCACGAAATGATCCAAGAGCAAGCCCAGGTCCTGGCCGCGCTCGCGCAAGGGGGGCAGGGCGATGGGGAAGACCGCCAGGCGGTAATAGAGGTCCTCGCGCAGGCGCCCCTGGTCCACCAGGCGGGCCAGGTCGCGGCTGGTGGCGGCGATCAGGCGCACGTCGGCCCGACGCACCAGGACCGAACCCACGGGCTCAAACTCGCGATCTTGCAGGAAGCGCAGCAGCTTGGATTGCAGGGTCAGGCTCAGCTCGTCGATGTCGTCCAGGAACAGGGTGCCGCCGTCCACCTGCTCCAGGCGACCGGGATGCAACTGCTCGCCACCATCGCCGGAGCCGGGTGCATGGCCGAAAAGTTCGCGCTCCAGGACTTCGCTGGAGGCGCCGGCGCAGGCCACCCGGCAGAAGGGAAAGCCGTTGCGGGCGCTGTGCTCGTGAATGATGCGGGCCACGGTCGAGCGCCCGGTTCCGCGTTCGCCCACCAGCAGCACCGAGGCCCGGCTGGGGGCGACCTTTTCGGCCAGGCGCTGCACCTCCAGGATGGCCGGGCTGGCGCCAACCAACAGAAAACGGTTGTGGACCTCGGCCAATTCGCCGCGCAGGAAGCGGTTACTGCGCCGCAGTTGGGCCTCGCGCAGGTGCACCTGACTCTCCAGGCCGGCCATTTGGCCGGCCAGACCGGCCAGGCAGACCAGGAAGTCCAGGTCCTCCTCCGGCGGGTGGGGTGGGGCGAAGATCGCGTCGGCGTAGATCAGGCCCAGGCCGGCGCCTTGCCAGACGATAGGCGCGCCCAGCCAGGCCAGACCGGCCCGGTCCAGGGACTGGGCGCCCGGCTCCCGGGCAAAGATCGGTTCGCGGCTGTGGCCAGCCAGGAAAAAGGGCTGTCCGACCCGCAGCAGACGCTGCCAAAGTTCGGGCTCCAGATCGGGTGGGCCGGCCAAGGCGGGGGCGGGCGGTTCAAGGCAGGCCACCAGACGCGGGAGGGCGGATTCTTGACCGCGCAGAACCAATCGAGCCCGGCGGGTGGATAGGCGCTGGGCCATGAGTTCGAGCAGTCGGGGCGCGGCCTGCTCCAAGCTGAGGGTCTGGGCCAACAGGCCGGCGGCCTCCAACCATACCTGACACGTGATGTCCAGGGCCCGCTCAGTCATGTCCAGCAAGGCAGCAAGAAGCGTGCCCCCAGCGCAAGCGGCCCGGCGCGACGGCCCTGGGCGGGGTATGCCTGGGGCAATGCATTGAAAAAACGGCTTAAAAGGTATCGGCGCTTGGGGTGGACCGGTGAGGTAAGGGTGGGGTCGGCCCACCCACAGGTAGCAGGTCCGCCTCGCTTGCCTACAATTCGGTAGGTTTGGCGAGGATGCGCAGATGACGGCCGACCCAGGACCGGCCTTATGCGCGGCGGCTGAGCCTTGCCCTGGCGAGCCCGGCCGGGCAAGGGCGGCGGGGGGCGAAACGCCGGCGGGAAGCGCCGGACCCAGGCGGCCCGAGTTGGAACAACCAACCATATATTTGAAGCAAGGGCCGGCCGCTTGCACACCCCAAGCCGGGGATCATGCCTTATAAGTTAACGATAACTGAGTGTTAGGCGATATATAAGCCTAGATGGGCGCTACCCATTATCTGCTTGCAAGTGGCGCAGGTTCTGGTACATTGTGCAATCAGGAAAGCGATCGGACCGGTGCCCACGGCGCTCGTACGATTGCACAACGGGCTGGTCCCCCAGCCGGCCCGTGGGGACCAGGCGGGATTTCGGCGGGCGCCATGCCCGGAAGCCCCGAATCCGCCAGCGGAACTCCCCATGTCCGCGGCCCCCTGATTTCCTAACCTCCTCTCCCCCGGCCCCGGGTTCCCCCACACCCGGGGCCCTTCCTTTTTTTGCGTCGGCGAAGGCCGCCGCCGTGTCGGGCCGCAGACCGGCCCCCACCAATGGCGCGGGCGGCCGGGTTTCCCCCGACCGCCCTGACGCGCCCGACTATGGCTTGCTTGGGCTAGAAACCGGCCTTGGCCATCATATTGGCCAGGTCCGACACCCGGCAGGAGTACCCCCATTCGTTGTCGTACCAGGAGACCAGTTTCACCAGGTCGCCGTGCTGCACCTGGGTGAACTCGGCGTCCACGATGGAGGAATGGGAGTCGCCCTTGAAGTCCATGGAGACCAGCGGCTCCTCGCAGTAGCCCATGATGCCCTTGAGGGGGCCCTGGGCCGCCTCTTTGAGCATCGCCCGCAGCTCCTCGGTGCTGGTCTTCTTGGCCACCACCGCGGTGAGGTCCACCACGCTGACGGTGGGGGTGGGCACCCGCAGGGAGTAACCGTCCACCTTGCCCTTGAGATCGGGCAGGACCAGGCCCACCGCCTTGGCCGCGCCGGTGGTGGTGGGGATGATGGAGCAGGCCGCCGCCCGCGCCCGGCGCAGATCCTTGTGGGGCAGATCCAGGATGCGCTGGTCGTTGGTGTAGGAATGGACCGTGACCATCATGCCCTTGACGATGTCCAGGTTGCGGTGGATCACCGCCGCCGGCGGGGCCAGACAGTTGGTGGTGCAGGAGGCGTTGCTGACGATGTGGTGCTTCTTGGGGTCGTAGTCCTGGTGGTTAACGCCCAGCACCAAGGTCGCGTCGACTTCCTTGCCCGGGGCGCTGATGATGACCTTCTTGGCCCCGCCCTCGATGTGCACGCCGGCCTTGGGTCCGGTGGTGAACAGGCCGGTGCTCTCGATCACCAGCTCCACCCCCAGATCGGCCCAGGGCAGCTGGGCGGGGTCGCGGAAGCTCAGACTCTTGACTTCCTTGCCGTTGATGATGAACCCGCCCTCGTGGTAGTCCACCGTGCCACTATAACGCCCATAGTTGGTGTCGTACTTGAACAGGTGGGCGTTGGTGTGCACGTCGCCCAGGTCATTGACCGCCACCACTTCGAGGCTGTCGGGATAGCGCTCCAGAATGGCTTTCAGCACTTGCCGGCCAATACGCCCGAAACCGTTGATGCCGACGCGAACCATTTTCTCCTCCCGGGGTCTAATTGTCGTCCAGGCGGTACTCGTGAGCAATCAAGAGATCGTAATCCTTCTTCAGGGCATGGTGCAAGCGGGCATTGTCCAGGGCGATGGCGCTCAGGTTGGCCACGGCCTCCAGGAAGCGCACCTCGTCCTCGCTGAACTTGCGCTTGGTGGCGGTGTAGACCCTCAGCACCCCGATGGCCTTCTTGTCGCGCACCAAGGGCACGGCCAGCACCGAACGGATGCCTTCTTCCCTGGCCCGCTGGCCGTATTGGAAGTTGGGGTCGGTCCCGGCGTCGGCCAGATAGACCGCCTCGCCCTTCAAGGCCCGCTTGTCGATGCCACTTTCATTTACCAGCACCGGGCCCTTGCGTAAATAGCCTTGGCTCAGGCCGTGGCAGGCGCCCATGAACAGGCGCTTGCGCTGGGCGCCCAGGATGCGCAGACAGGCCGCCTTGACCCCCATGGTCTCGGCCACCGCCTTGACCACCTCCCCCAACACCTGGGCAGGGTCCAGGCTGGCGTTGATCACCTTGACCACCTCGTAGAGCGCCGCGAAATACTGCTTGTCCTTGTTGGGCATGACATCCTCCCGGTCTGGGGCGGCCCAGGGGCCGCGGTTGGCTTTCCGTCCGGAATGACCACGATCCCGATTAGCTATCATTGTGACAAAAAGCCATGGGATCAGGGAAGGATTGTTCTCGCGCCGCCGCGTCATCGCCCCGCAAGGCGCCGGTCGGCGGCCGCTTGGCGGGGCCAGGGTGGGGAAGGGGTCAGGAGCGCTTGAATTCCTGCTTGTCCAGGCGATGCTTGCCCATCAGCTTGTGCAACTGGCGGGTGGTGATGCCGGCCGCCTCGGCGCTGGCGTTGATGCGTCCCTTGTGGGTGGCCAGCAGCTCGCGCAGGTAATGGAGCTCGGTCTGCTCCACCGCCCGGCGGCGGGCCTCGGCCAGGGTCAGGCGCATGTCCGGGGCCTGGCGGTGGCCGCGTCGATCCTGGGAGAAAAGGTCGCTGGGAAAACCATCGGGCCCCAGCTCTTGCCCGGTCTCCAGGATGTAGGCCCGCTCCACCAGGTTTTCCATCTCGCGGATGTTGCCCGGCCAGGCGTAGCCTTCGAAGGCCTCCAGCACATTGGGGTGCACCGAGCGGATGTTCTTGCCGTAATAGCGGTTGAGGCGCTCCAGGAAGAGATCGACGAACAGTGGAATGTCCTCG
Organism: Desulfarculus sp.; assembly: GCA_020216805.1. Lineage (GTDB taxonomy): Bacteria > Desulfobacterota > Desulfarculia > Desulfarculales > Desulfarculaceae > JACRDC01. The sequence goes on from JAIWNN010000096.1 coordinate 7,222, forward strand.
GGCCGTTCGCGCAGGGCCGGGATCTCGATGGGAAAGACGTTCAGGCGGTAATAAAGGTCCAGACGGAAGCGCCCCTCGCGCACCATTCGCAACAGATCGGAGTTGGTGGCGGCGATGATGCGCACGTCCAACTCGATGCTCTTTTCGCCGCCCACCCGCTCCATGGTGCGGTCCTGGAGCACCTGCAACAGCTTGATCTGGGCCGGGGCGCTGATGGTGCCCACCTCGTCCAGGAAGATGGTGCCGCCGTCGGCGATCTCGAACTTGCCCAACTTGCGCCGCACCGCGCCGGTGAAGGCCCCCTTCTCGTGGCCGAACAGTTCGCTCTCGATCAGGGTGTCGGGGATGGCCCCGCAGTGGACGCTGACGAAGGGCTTGGTCTTGCGGTGGCTGTGGCGGTGGATCAGCTTGGCCAGCACCCCCTTGCCGGTGCCGGTCTCGCCGGTCAAGAGCACCGTGGAACGGGTGGGGGCCACCGAGCGGACCTTCTCGAAGGCCCGGCGCATCAGGGGGCTGTGGGTGCGCACCAACTCCAGGCTGTCTTCCTGCCAGAAATGGTCGCGCAGGTATTGCAGCTCCGACTGCATGCGCAAGGACTGCTCGATGCTCTCGCGCACGTGGCGGATCTCGCTGGCGTCGATGGGATAGGTCAGGTAGTCGCTGGCCCCGGCCCGCACCGCGCTCACCGCCTCGCGGATCATCTCCTGGGGGGCCATGGCCACCACGAAGGCCCCGGGGAACTTCTCGCGCAGGGTGGTCAGGGCCGGGGCGTAGTCCGGCTTGCCCTCCACCAGGGCGGCGCGCCCCAACAGGCGCAGGTCCACGAACAGGTATTCGTAACGCCGATGGCCCTGCTCCCAGAGGGCCTCGGGGCTGTCGGCGATGTCCAGGCCGGACTGGTCGCCGAAGCTCTGGCGAATGGCGGCGATGGCCTCGGTTTCGTTGGCCGCGATCAGAATGCGGTTCATCACCAAGCAGCACTCCATCCCGTGAGGGCGGCCGGGGCTGGCGGCCGACCGCGAACTGGCATATTATATCACCCCAACGCCAAGGTTCAGCCCCGGCGGGAGACATCGCGCAGCGCTGGTCAACGCCATCGGGCGGGGGAGCGGACTTTGGAGCCCAGGAAGCCCACCAACATGCAAGAGCAACGGGATTTCGGGCCCATGGTGCCGGCCCTGCTGATCCTGATGGGCATCTTCCTGCTCAACTTCCTCTCCCGCATCATCCTGGGACCGATGCTGCCCACCCTGGAGCGCGACCTGGGCCTGACCCACGCCGAGGCCGGCGCCCTGTTCATCCCCATCACCCTGGGCTACTTCACCACCTTGATGGCCTCTGGCTTCATCGCCGCCCGTCTGGGCCATCGCCGCACCATCATCTTCAGCGCCTGCGCGGTGGGCGGGGCCATGCTCCTGGCGGCGGCGGCCCCGGGCTTGTGGGGCCTGCGCCTGGGAATGCTGCTGTTGGGTCTGGCCGCCGGACCCTACCTGCCCTCGGGTCTGGCCACCCTCACCGGCTTGGTCAAGCCCGAGCACTGGGGCAAGGCGGTGGCGGTGCACGAACTGGCGCCCAACGTTTCTTTCGTGGCCGCCCCCCTGGTGGCCATGGGTCTGCTGACCATCCTGCCCTGGCGCGGGGTGCTGGCGGTGCTGGGCCTGGCCTCCCTGGGCTGGGGGATCTTCTTCGCGCGGCGGGGACGGGGTGGCCACTTCCCGGGATTGGCGCCCAACCTGGGCAGCCTCGCCACCTTGGCCAAGCTGCCCAGCTTCTGGATCATGATGTTCCTGTTCTGCATGGGCGTGGGCGGGTCCCTGGGAGTCTACAGCATGATGCCGCTCTACCTGGTCAGCGAGCGCCACATGGACCAGGAGACGGCCAACCTCTGGGTGGCGCTGTCGCGGCTGACCGGCCTGGGGATGGCTTTCGTGGCCGGCTGGGCCAGCGACCGCCTGGGGCCCAAGTGGGCGATGACCGGGGTGCTGATCCTGGCCGGGCTCTCCACCCTGGGCCTGGGCATGACCAGCGGCGGTTGGTTGCTGTTCTTCCTCTTTCTTCAACCCATGCTGGCGGTCTGCTTTTTCCCGCCGGCCTTCGCCTCGCTCTCCCGGGTGGGGCCGGTCGACTCCCGCTCGGTCACCGTCTCCCTGACCCTGCCGCCGGCCTTCCTGGTGGGGGGCGGGTTGCTGCCCACCGCCATGGGTTGGGTGGCCGAGCATCTCTCCTTCGGCTGGGGCATCGGGCTGTTCGGGGCCATGGTGCTGGCCGCCGCCCTGCTGGTGGGCCGCCTGGATCTGGGACCCCGTCCCCAGGCCCGATAAAGGCTCGGCGCGCGAGGCTCCTTACTCTCCATCCTTCCAGCCCTGGCTGTCCGCGGCCATCACCAGGCGCTGGTCAGCCTGGCGCGGCGGCGCGCCGGGACCTCCTGGGTCGAGGCGCCGGGATCATGAATTGTCCCGGCCCGGTGACCATCGCGCCGTCGCCCGTCTCTCAAGCCCCGCACCAGCGCCGGGCCACCTCCAGATAGATTCGCGCCGCCTGGTCCAGGCGCTCCAAATCGCACCACTCGTCGGTCTGGTGGGCCTGATCCGGCTCGCCCGGCCCCAGGATCAGGCAGGGCGGGTTTCCCAGAGCGGGGCCCAGGTGGGCGGCGTCGGTAAAGTAGGGCGCGCCGCCCGGGGTGGGTTGCCGGCCGGTGATGGCGGCCGTCACCGCCCAGGTGTCGCGCACCCAGGGGTGGTCGGGGTCGGTCCACAAGCTGCGGGTGTCGTCCAGCACC
>JAIWNN010000097.1 GCA_020216805.1 Desulfarculus sp.
TCCCAACCGGCCACCTCCGGGGCGGCGGCCTGGACCAGCCTGAACAGCGCGGCGTGGTCCATCCCCGGCAGGGTGCGCAGGTCCAGGGTCAGCTCGGCCGCGTCGGGCACCATGTTGATCCGGGTGCCGCCGCTGATGGTGCCCACGTTGCGGGTGGGTCTTCCCAGGTGGGGGTGCTCCCAGGCCGAGAGATCCAGGGCCTCCAGGGCCAGGACCGTCCGGGCGGCCTTGTAGATGGCGTTCTGGCCGGCCTGGGGCATGGAGGCGTGGGCGGCCTTGCCGGTGAAGCTGGCCCGCAGCCAGAGCACGCCCTTGTGCCCCAGCCAGGGCTGGTTGGCGGTGGGCTCGGCCACCACCAGGGCCCCGATGGGGCCCACCCGGTCCGGGTCCTGGGCCAGGAAGCGCGAGCCCCGGCAGCCGTTCTCCTCGTCGGCGCAATAGACCAGGGTCAGGCCGGCTCGGGGGCGGGGCCGGGCGGCCAGGCTCAGGCCGGCCCAGGTCAGGGCGGCCAGGCCGGATTTCATGTCGCTGGCCCCCCGGCCGTACAGCCGGCCGTTTTCCACCCGCGGCTCCAGGGGCGGGCGGCTCCAGGCGGCCGCGCCCAGGGGCACGGTGTCGTGATGGCCGCAGAGGCACAGGGGCGGGGCCTGGCCGCCGCCGGCCAGGCGCGCCACCAGGCTGGCGCGCCCGGGGGCGTGCTCGTGGCGGGCGAGCGTGAACCCGGCCGGGACCAGCAGGTCGGTCAGCAGATCGCAGAACAGGTTCTCGCGACCGGGCGGGTTGCAGGTGTCCACGGCGATGAAACGACGGGCCAGGTCCAGAGGCGATGGTGGCGCGGGCATGGGGAGGTTTCCTTGCCGGGGGTGGGTTGGCCGGCGGTCAGGGCGTGGTGTTCTCCACGAGGAAGGGGCTGAACTTGAATTGGGCCGCGATGGCCTGGCGGGCGGCCTCGGCCAGTTGGGGGTCGGCGAAGGGGCCGACATAGACCCGATAGCGCACCGAGCCGTCTTGGCGGGGCTCTTCCCGCACCCAGGCCGCGAAACCGGCCTGGCTGAGTTGCTCGGCCAGGCGTCCGGACTGGATCGGCCCCACGAACAGGCCGGCGTGCAGCAGGTAGGTGGTGGGCGCGGCCGGGGAGGCGTCCTTTTCGGCCGGGGGCGCCGGGGGCTCGGGATCGGCGGTTGGGGTCGAGGTGTGAGGCTGGGTCGGGGTCCGGCCCGGGGCGTCGGCCCCGGGGGCGTTGGCCGGGCTTGAGCCCGCGGCCGCCGCGCTGGCCAGATCCGGGGACGGCGCGTGGCGGGTGGCGGTGGTGCTGGTGGCGGTGGTGCTGGTGGCGGTGCCCAGGGTGGTGGTCGAGGCGGTGGGGGCGCTGGGGGAGGTGGCCGGAGCGGTGTTCTGGGCGATGGTTTGGGCGGAGGTGGGACCGGAGGCGGTCGGCGCGGGGGCCACTTCCGCGGGGCGGGATGGCAGCAGGGGCTTGAGCAGATCTTCCAAGGTGGTCTCCTCGGCCTGGTCTGACCCGCCGTCATAGAAAATCATCACCCCCAGACCCAAAGTGAAAACGAAGGCCAGCACCGCCAGCCCCCCGATCAGCAAATAGCGCAGGCCCCAGGTGCGGTGCCCGCCCGCCATGGGCCGGACCTTCATCGCGGCCTTGGAAGGGTTGGGCGAGGCGGGCGGGCCCGGTTTGGTCGGTAGGGGGGTAAGGCTGATGGCCGGAGGGGGCAGGGGACCGCCGCCGTTGTCCAGGCCCGGCAGCCGGGTCAGAACCCGGGCCTTGACCCGTTGCAGCTCGGGATCGTCGGGCTGGTAGCAGCCGCAAAAGCCCAGGGCCAGACAAAGATAATGCACCGCCAGCACGTCCTTGGGCAGGCTGTCCAGGCGATCCAGAAAGGCGAAGAAGCGGCGGGGGCCGTCCTGGCTGCCGAACAGCCGGCGCTCCCAGCCGCGTTGGCCCCACTGGGACTGGTGCGGCCACACCGAGGTCAGCACCACCTCGTCCACCAGGGCGGCCAGGCTATAGCGCACCTCCTCAAGGCCCTTGCTCAGCAGGGGGTTGGCCTCCGCCCCGTCCCGCATGCGGGCGAAAATCGCCTCCAGGTCCGCCTCGACCTTTTCCAGGGTGGGCGGATGCTCGCCGGCGGCCTGTTCGCGGAAGCGCACCAGGTAGGTGAACAGCTCCTTGGTCAGGTCCAGCAGGGTCAAGACGGCCTCGCGCTGGGGTTGGGACGCTCCCCCCGGCGGGCTCCCTGGCGGGCTAACCCGGAGGGGGGAGGGACGAATTGGGGGCAGTATAGCACAGCCGCGCCAACCCCTGCCCAGAGGACGCAACTCCCCGGAAAAGGCCGCCGAGGGGGGGTTGCCTGGGCCTGGGGCTTTCGGCTACACTGCCCCAGCGACGGCGCCCGCACGCCCGGCCGCTCCTGGTCCGCCCTCCCCGGAGGGGAAAGAACCCGCTGGCGATGAACCTCATCCTGCGTCTGCTCAAGGTGCTGGTCACGGCCTTGCTGCGCCCCGCCCTGCCCCCCCTGGGCGAGTCGGTGGTGCGCTTCCGGGTTTGGCCCCACGACCTGGACCTGAATATGCACATGAACAACGGCCGCTACCTCACGGTCATGGACCTGGGGCGCACCGACTTGATGATCCGCTGCCGCATGCTGGGCGTGGTCCTCAAGCATCACTGGCGGCCGATGCTGGCCGCGGCCACCATCCGCTACCGGCGGCCCCTGGCCCCCTTTCGGCGCTACGAGCTGCGCACCCGCCTGGTGGGTTGGGACCAGAAGTGGTTCTTCATGGAGCAGCGCTTCATGGTGGGCGGCGACCTTTACGCCTACGCCCTGGTCAAGGGCGTGTTCAAGGACGGCCGGGGCGTGGTGCCGCCGCAGCGCGTGGCCCAGGAGATCGGCCACCAGGGCGACAGTCCGGAGTGGCCGGAGGCCCTGTCCGCCTGGCTGGCCTGGGAGAAGCCCGGCGGCGCGGACCAAGACCAAGGCGTGGACGGCGCCGAACAGGGCGTCTGAACCAACCAGTTGGGCCGACCCGAGGGGGAGCCCGCAGCCGCATGGAGGGACTAATGGCCGAGCACCCTTGGCTCAAGCACTACGATCCCGCGGTTCCCCACCATCTGGACTACCCCGACATCGACATCCACGGCCTGATCCGCCAGACCGCCGATCGCCGCAACGACAAGCCCGCCCTGCGCTTCCTGGGGCTCACCTTGTCCTATGGCCGCCTGTTCGAGCTGGTGGACCGCCTGGCCGCCGGCCTGGCCGCGCGCGGGGTCAAGAAGGGCGACCGGATCATCCTGCTGATGCCCAACTGCCCCCAGTTCGTGATCAGCTACTACGCCCTGATGCGCCTGGGGGCCACCGCGGTGCTGGCCAATCCCTTGAACGTCGAGCGCGAGCTGATCTTCAAGTTCCAGGACTCCGGGGCCAAGGGCCTCATCGCCCTGGACCTGTTGAGCCAGCGGGTCAACAACGTGCGCAAGGAGGCCAAGCTGGACCTGGTGGTCTACACCGGGCTGCAGGACTTCCTGCCCTTTCCCAAGAACCTGCTCTACCCCGTCAAGCGCGCCTTGGATAAAAAGATGCCCAAGGTGGTGGTCCCGGCCGACGCGGCCACGGTCTGGCTCAAGGACCTGCTCAAATCCCCGCCCACCCCGCCCCAGGTGGCCATCGACCCCAACGCCATGGCGGTGCTGATCTACTCCGGCGGCACCACCGGGGTCAGCAAGGGCATCATGCTCAGCCACAAGGCCCTGGTGGCCAACGCCATGCAGGCCTGCGCCTGGGGCAGCATGGGCCCGGACGATTCGCTGCTGGCCGTCCTGCCGCTGTTCCACGGCTTCGGCATGAGCGTGTGCATGAACGCCCCGCTGCTGCACGGCGGGCGCATGATCCTCTTGCCCCGTTTCGACGCCCGCGAGGTCTGCCAGACCATCAACGCCGAGAAACCCAGCCTTTTCGCCGGCGTGCCCACCATGTTCATCGCCATCAAGGAGCTTCCCGACGTCGACCGCTACGACCTCAAGAGCCTGCGCGGCATCTTCGTGGGCGCGGCGCCCCTGCCCCTGCCGGTGATGCGCGAGTTCGAGCAGCGCACCGGCGCGGCGCTGATCGAGGGCTACGGGCTGACCGAGGCCGTCACCGCCGTGGCCTGCAACCCCTTCCACGGCCTGCGCAAGCCCGGCACCATCGGCATTCCCTTTCCGGACGTGGAATGGAAGATCGTGGACCTGGCCGACGGCAAAAAGCAGATGCCGGTCGGCGAGGCCGGCGAGATCATCCTGCGCGGACCCGACCTGATGCTGGGCTACCTCAACCAACCCGAGAAGACCGCCGAGACCCTGCGCGACGGCTGGCTCTACACCGGCGACATCGGGGTCATGGACGCGGACGGCTACATCACCCTGGTGGACCGCAAGAAGGACCTGGTCATCGTCAGCGGCTTCAACGTATTTCCCAGCGAGGTCGACGAGGTCCTGCACGGACACCCCAAGGTGGCCGAGGCGGTGGCGGTGGGGCTGCCCCATCCGACCAAGGGCGAGTATTTGAAGGCCTTCGTGGTGCCCAAGGCCGGCCAGACCATCGACCCCAACGAGATCATCGCCTTCTGCAAGGAGAACCTGTCCGCCTACATGGTCCCCAAGGAGGTCGAGGTCCGCGCCGAACTGCCCAAGTCCATGATCGGCAAGGTCCTGCGCCGCAACCTGCGCGAAGAGGAAGAAAAGAAATGGGAGGCGGGGAAGTAAGAGTTTGGTGGGGAAACCCTTTTGCTGGTGCAAAAGGGTTTCCCCACACCCCTTCCTAAAAAACCTTGGCCAAATGCGCGTCGCGCATTTGGCCTCGTCTATTATCGCCGGGCTTGGCTTTGGCGCGGGGGGGCGGTATCCTGATTGGTGTGGTGAAAAACTCGTCTTTTTAGGAGGGGGTCCGGCGGAACCCTTTGGGGACCCCAAAAGGGTTCCCCCGGCAACTCCCCAGGAACCAACTCCCATGCTCCAGCGCGGTCTTGGCGTTTTGTTGCACCTCACCAGCCTGCCCTCGGCCCATGGGGTGGGCGACCTGGGGCCGGAGGCCCACGCCTTCGCCCAGTGGTTGGCCGAGGCCGGGGCCGGCACCTGGCAGATGCTGCCCCTGGTGCCCACCGAGCCGGGACGGGGCAACAGCCCCTACAACAGCTCCAGCACCTTCGCCGGCAATCCCCTGCTGATCAGCCCCGAACTCCTGGCCCAGGACGGCCTGCTGACGCCCGCGGACCTGGCCGCGGCCCCGGAGTTCCCGGCCGGCCGGGTGGACTACGAGGCGGCCTGGCATTGGCGGGGGCAGTTGCTGCGCCGGGCCGGCCGCCGCGCCCTGGACCAGTTCAGCCTGCGCCAGGAGATCGAACGCTTCGCCAGGAGCGAGGCGGCCTGGCTGGATGACTATTGCCTGTTCGCCTGCCTCGCCCGGGACCAGGGCATGCGCCTCTGGAGCCAGTGGCCATGGGAGCTGCGCGACCGCCAGCCCCAGGCCTTGGACGGCGTGCGCGAGCGCCTGGCCCGCGAGCTGGACCAGGAGCGCTTCCAACAATGGGCCTTCGACCGCCAATGGCGGGGCTTGCGCGCCCGTTGCCAGGAGTTGGGCGTCACCCTGCTGGGCGACATGCCAATCTATGTCGACCAGCAGAGCGCCGACGTCTGGGCCCATCCCGAGCTGTTCAAGCTGGACGGGGCCAAGAATCCCTGGGTCGTCGCCGGGGTGCCGCCGGATTATTTCTCGGCCACCGGCCAGCGTTGGGGCAACCCGGTCTATGACTGGGAGGCCCACCGGCGCGAGGGCTTCGCCTGGTGGGGCCGGCGCCTGGATCGCCACCTGGAGCTCTTTGACCTGGTGCGGGTGGATCACTTCCGGGGCCTGGTGGCCTATTGGGAGATTCCGGCCCAGGAGCCCACCGCCATCAACGGCAAGTGGGTCCCGGCCCCGGGATTGGAGATGTTAAAGGCCCTGGCCCGCCGCCATCCGGCCCTGCCCATCGTGGCCGAGGACCTGGGGTTGATCGACGCCGAGGTGCGCGAGGTCAAGCGCCTGCTGGGCCTGCCGGGCATGGCCATCCTGATGTTCGCCTTTGGCGAGGACAACCCGGCCAACCCTTACCTGCCCCACAACCACCGCCCCGATCTGCTGGTCTACACCGGCACCCACGACAACAACACCCTGCGCGGCTGGCTGGCCCAGGAGGCCGAGCCCGAGACCAAGGAGCGCATCCGTCGCTATCTGGGGCGGCCTGGCCTCTCGGATCCCGAGTTGGCCCAGGCCATGATCCGGTTGGCGCTGGCCTCGGTGGCCGACCTGGCGGTGCTGCCGGTCCAGGACGTCCTGGGTCTGGGGGCCGCGGCCCGCATGAACACCCCCAGCCAGCGGGACGGCAACTGGACCTGGCGGCTCCAGCCCGGGCAACTTGGCCCGGACCAGGCCCAGGAGTTGTGGGAGATGGCCGGCGTCTACGGACGGCGCTAAGGGGGAGGGCGGCGGGGAGAAGACGAGCCGCCGCCGGACCTGATTCCGGGCGGCGCGCCCCCTCTCCGTCGAAAAGCTATGTGATTAAGTCCAGCTAGCCTCGCAGCCGGCAGTGCAGCTCCTCGCCCTTGACCAGGACGGCCAGGCGGCCCTCCAGGCGGCGGGTCATCTCCGGCGACAGGCGGCAACCGCAGGCCTCCACGAAGCCCAGCACCTCGGGGTCCAACTCGCCCAGACCCCGGGCCAGCTCCAGGGCCCGGCGGGTGTGGGTCAGGGCCTCCTGGCGCTCGCCCAGGACCAGGGCCAGGGAGGAGCGCTCGGCCTCCACCGCCGCCCCGCACTGGGCCAGGTCGGCCACCTTGCCGCCCAGCAGGCGGGTAACGGGGGGCATGTCGTCCAGGAGCTGCCGGGCGGTCTCCAGCATGCTGACCACGCCGGTGAAGATGGCGTATTGCCGGTAGATGGCGGCCAGGTGCAGGCGGGCCGGGAAGAAGTCGGGCTTGAGCTGCAGGGCCTGGTCCAGGTGGAGTCGGGCCTGATAGCCGTTGCCCCAGTCCGACAACCGTCGCGCGCGGCGGGTGAGCCAGACCGCCTTGGCCAGGGCCAGGGCCTCGGGGTGGCCGGCGAAGCGTCTCTCCAGGCGGGCGAAGGTCGCCGCCTTGGGGCTGAACAGGCCGGCGAAAAGACCGCGCCAGGTTCTGGCGCCGGCGGGCGCGAAATCGATTTTTTGCAGGGAACGAGCCATGTTGGTTGCCACCGGATGATTATGGATTGCCACGCGCGCCCAATAGAACTATAAACCCTACCGAAGGACTTCGCCAGGGGCCCCGGGGGGAAAAAGCGCCCGCGCCACTTTGCACAAGCGCCTGAATGAGCTATCATCCTGGCCCATGGGCCGTCGCAGCCCCGGCCCCAGGAGGCTCCCCATGTCCGCCCCCGAGAGCATCGGCGAGTTCATCGCCGCGCTGGAGCGCCAAGGCCAGTTGCGCCGTATTTCCGAGCCGGTGGACCCCCATCTGGAGGTCACCGCCCTGGCCGAGCCGGTGATGAAGGCCGGCGGCCCGGCCCTGCTCTTCGAGCGGGTCCAGGGCGCGGACTGCCCCCTGGCCATCAATCTCTTCGGCAGCCGGGAGCGCATGGGCCTGGCCCTGAACGTGGACGACCTGGACCAGTTGGGCGGCCGGCTGAAGAGCCTGATGGAGATGGACCTGCCCGACGGCCTGTGGGGCAAGATCCGCACCGCCCTGCCCAAGCTCAAGGATCTCGCGGCCTTCGCGCCCAAGAAGGTCAAGGACGCCCCCTGCCAGGAGGTGGTGCTGACCGGCGAGCAGGCCAGCCTGGAGATGCTGCCGGTCTTGACCTGCTGGCCCCAGGACGCCGGGCCCTTCATCACCCTGCCCCAGGTCATCACCGCCCATCCCGAGACCGGCAAGCAGAACTTCGGCATGTACCGGATGCAGGTCTATGACCCGCGCACCACCGGCATGCACTGGCACCGGCACAAGGGCGGGGCGGCCCACTATCGCGCGGCCCAGGAGAAGGGCCAGCGCCTGCCAGTGGCGGTGGCCCTGGGCGGCCCCCCGGCCGCGGTCTACGCCGCCTGCGCGCCCTTCCCGGAGCACCTGGAGGAGACCATGCTGATGGGCTTCCTCCTGGGCAAGCCGGTGAAGCTGGTCAAGGCCGTGACCAGCGACCTGATGGTGCCGGCCGAGGCCGAGGTGGTGCTGGAGGGCTACGTGGACCCGGCCGAGCCCTGGCGGCGGGAGGGGCCCTTTGGCGACCACACCGGGTTCTACTCCCTGGCCGACGACTACCCGGTCTTCCACCTCACCGCCGTGACCCACCGCAAGAAATTCATCTATCCCACCACCATCGTGGGGCGGCCGCCCATGGAGGACTTCTACCTGGGCCTGGCCACCGAGCGCCTGTTCCTGCCGCTGTTGCAGAGCGTGCTGCCCGAGGTGCGCGACTATCACATGCCGGCCGAGGGGGTGTTCCACAACCTGGTCTTCGTGGCCATCGACAAGCAATATCCCGGCCACGCCTACAAGGTGATGAACGCCCTCTGGGGCCAGGGCCAGATGATGTTCGCCAAGGTGATCGTGGTGGTGGACGCCGAGGTCAACGTGCAGGATCCGGTGGAGGCCTGGTGGGAGGCCCTGAACCACATCGACCCCCAGCGCGACGTGCTCTTCAGCCGGGGGCCGGCCGACGCCCTGGACCACGCCGCCCAATTGCCCTGGCTGCACAGCAAGATGGGCATCGACGGAACCCGCAAGTGGCCCGAGGAGGGCTTCGACCGCCCCTGGCCCGAGCGCATCGTCATGACCCCGGAGATCCAGGCGGCGGCCAACGCCAAGCTCAGGAAGTGGGGGTTGCTGGGGGGCGGGAGATAGACTTTGGAAGCGGCGATGATCTGGCAACGGGTGCGCGACTTCGGCGAACTGGTCAAGTTCAGCCACACCATCTTCCTGTTTCCTTTCGCGCTATCGGCCCTGGTCCTGGCCCACGCCGAGCGTCCCCTGAGCCTGGGGGTGGTCTTCTGGATCGTGGTGGCCCTGGTGGCGGCCCGCAGCGCGGCCATGATCATGAACCGCATCGCCGACCGCCGCTACGACGCCCTCAACCCCCGCACCGCCAGCCGGCCCCTGGTCACCGGCCGGGTGAGCGCGCTCCAGGCCTGGCTCTGGCTGGCCTCGGCCTGCGCCCTGCTGGTGCTGGCGGCCTGGAGGCTCAACCCCCTGTGCCTGGCGCTGTCGCCGGTGGCCCTGGCCTGGGTCCTGGGCTACAGCTTCACCAAGCGCTTCACCGCCCTGTGCCATGTCTGGCTGGGGATGGCCACCGCCCTGGCGCCCCTGGGGGCCTGGCTGGCGGTCACCGGCCGCTGGGACTGGGGCGCCCTGGCCCTGGCCCTGGCCTGCACCGGCTGGGTGGCCGGTTTCGACGTGATCTACGCCTGCCAGGACATCGACTTCGACCGCCGGCAGGGCCTGAAGTCCCTGCCGGCCTGCACCAGCCTGGAGCGGGGCCTGGGCTACAGCCGCCTGCTGCACGCCCTGGCGCTGGCCGGGTTCCTGGCGGTGGGCTGGCGCTTCGGCCTGGGCGGGGTCTACTTCGGGGGGGTGGCGGTCATCGCCCTGATCCTGGCCAGCGAGCAATGGCTGGTGGCCCGGCGGCTGGCCAACGTGCCCCTGGCCTTCTTCACCTTGAACGGCGTGGTATCGGTTTTATACTTCGTGACGCTGGGCCTGGACCGCTGGTTGGCGGGCTGAGTCCGAAGCCCAGTCGGGGCGGGGCGGGCCGACAGGCGCGACTCCGCCCAGGAAAACGGCTCCCATGCACGACATCGAGCTGGACCTGCGTTATCTGGGGGTGTTGGACAAGGCGCTGCAGATCGCCGGCGAGCTGGGGCCCCAGGCCGCGGTGCGTTACGTGCGCTCTTCCTATCGTCTGCTGAGCAAGGTCTATCATCCCGATTTGCACCAGACCAACCGCGCCGC
>JAIWNN010000098.1 GCA_020216805.1 Desulfarculus sp.
TGGGGCGTGGCCGGCATGATCACCCTGATCCTGGTGGTCTTCGGCCTGGTGGTGGGGCTGACCCGCCCCTTGGAGCGGGTGCTCAAGGCCTCGCGCCGCCTGGCCCAGGGCGATCTCACCACCCAGGTCAGCGACGTTCCCCCGGGCGACGAGATCGGCGACCTGGCCGCCACTTTCAACAACATGGTCCGCGAGCTCAATCGCTACGTGACCGAGCTGACCGCCACCACCAAGGAGAAGGCCCGCATCCAGAGCGAACTGGACCTGGCCCGCCAGATTCAGCAGTCGGTCCTGCCCCGCATCTACCCCCCCTTCCCGGACCGGATGGAGTTCGACCTCTTCGCCCGCACCCTGCCCGCCCGCGAGGTGGGCGGCGATTTCTACGACTTCTTCTTCGTGGACAAGGACCACCTGGGCCTGGTGGTGGCCGATGTCTCGGGCAAGGGGGTGCCGGCAGCCTTGTTCATGACCGTCGCCCGCACCCTGATCAAGAACTCCGGCATCCATCACGCCGACCCGGTGCGCGCCCTGTCCGAGGTCAACGCCGAGATCGTGCCGGACAACGAGATGTGCATGTTCGTGACCGTCTTCTACGGAGTCTACGAGCTGAGCACCGGCATCTTGCGCTTCGTGAGCGCGGGCCATCCCGCGCCGCTCCTTCGCCGGGCCGACGGTTCCACCACCCAGCTGCCCAAGCTCAGGGGCATGGCCCTGGGCATCATGGACGATCTCGACTTGGAGGTGGGCGAGGTCCGGCTGGAGGTGGGCGACAGCCTGCTGGCCTTCACCGATGGCCTGGACGAGGCGGTCAATCACCAGGACGAGATGTTCGGCATCGAGCGCGCGTCCCAGTGGTTGTCGCGCACCCAGCCGGACAGCGCTCCGGTGCTGCTGGACGGGCTGATCGACTACTGGAAGCAATTCACCGGGGACTTGGACCAGTTCGACGACCTGACCCTGCTCACCTTCCGCCGTCGCCAATAATCAATTCAATCAAGAGAGAGTCTGCGCCATGTCGGGAGTGCATGGGGGCGCCAAGGCGGTGTCCAAGGAAGAAGCGGCTAAATCGGGCGTTTACGCTGGTCTGCTGGACGTGTTGGTGGCCGGCGTGGCCCTGTCGCTGGCCGACTCGGTGGTGGTGTTGGCCGACTTCATGAAGACCAGCCTGGAATTCGCGGCGGTGTTCCTGTCCTGGCTGGCCCTGAAGCGGGTGGCCCGGGGCGGCGTCCAGTATGAATACGGCCTGGACAAGCTGGAGAACCTCTCCGGCCTGGTGGTGGCCCTCTTGATGGTCATCTGCCTGATCAGCATCGGCGCCGGGGCCATCATCAACATTCTGGAGCCGGAGCCGGTGACGGGCGTGGGGGTCTACATCTGCATGGCGGCCCAGGTGGTCTTTGGCGCCATCAATTGGCGGGTCTATCGCCAGGTCCGGCAACAGGCCAAGGCCTCGCCCTTGGCCGCCAGCCAGGCCCGGTTGTTCCTGACCCGTCTGTTGGGCAACGCCTTTGTGCTGGTGGCGCTAAGCCTGAGCCTCTCCCTGCATGATTACGAATGGGCCCATTACATCGATCCGGTGGCCTCGCTCTTGATCGTGGTCGCGATCCTGCTGGCGGCGGTGGGGGTCTTGAGGAACTCGGTCTTCGACCTGCTGGACCGCTCCCTGGAGGAGGACGAACAACTGCGCATCCTGGCGGCCCTGGTCAAGCACTACCACGATTTCGACAACCTGCACGGCATCCGCACCCGCCGGGCCGGGGGGCGCACCTTCATCGAGGTCTTCCTGGAGTTCAACCCCAACCTGACCATGGGGATGGTGCAGGCCACCGTCAAGGATCTGCAAACCCACCTGGAGCAGGCGGTTCCGGGCGCCCATGTCACCATCGGCCTGGCCGACCAGCGGGTGGTCTGAACCACCCGCCTAGCCGGCGCAGACCGCGGCCAGGTCCGTCCGGCCGTCGGATTCCAACCGACCGTCGCGCATCCGCAGCAAGCGTGAGGCGTAGCCAGCGCATTCCGGGCTGTGGGTCACCATGATCACGGTCATTCCCTCCCGGGCCAGGGAGGCGATCAGACCCATCACCTCGGCGCTGGTGGCGGCGTCCAGGTTGCCGGTGGGTTCGTCGGCCAAGAGGATCGGCGGCCGGTTGACCAGGGCCCGGGCCACGGCCGCCCGCTCCTGCTCGCCGCCGGAGACCTGGTTGGGCAGACGGGTCAGTTTGTCGCTCAGGCCCACCCGGCTTAAGGCCTCGGCGGCCATCTCGCGCTTGGCCCTGGCGGCCAGGCGCTGGGTGGCCAGGGGCAGCATCACGTTCTCCTGGAGGCTCAGGTAGGGCACCAGGTTGAAGCTCTGGAAGACGAAGCCCAGGTACTCGCGGCGGAAGTCCGCCCGCTGGTCGCTGGTCAACTGGTAGATGTCGATGCCGTCCACCAGGAACGCCCCCCGGCTGGGGCTGTTGAGCGCCCCCAGGATGGAGAGCAGGGTGGACTTGCCCGAGCCGGAGGGGCCCATCACGGCCACGAACTCGCCCTTGTCGATGCTGAAATCCACGCCCTGCAAGGCGGTCATGGCCGCCTCGCCCGCGCCATAGGTCTTGGCCAGGTCCTGGCCGATGATGAAACTCATGTCTTTCTCGCCTTTCCGGCTATGCCGCGGGGAGCGGCTTCTTGTCTTTCGTCCCCATTGCGCCTTTCTTTTTGGAAGGGGGTCCGGGGGAAACCTTTTTCTTTGGGCACCAAAGAAAAAGGTTTCCCCCGTCCTTCCCCCTCCCCCTTCCCTACAGCGTCCGCAGGGCCTCGTGGGGGTCCAGGCGGGCGGCCATGAGGGCGGGGTAGAGGCTGGCCAGGAGCCCCACGGCCAGGGAGAGCAGGATGGCCCCGCCGGCCAGCCAGGGGTTGAGCGCCACCGCGCCGCCGTGGGATTCGCTAAAGAGCGGCAGGGCCACCTGGGCCCCGGCCAGGCCCAGACCCAGACCGATGACCCCGGCGGCCAGGGATACGATCCCCGCCTCCAGCAGCACCACCCGCATCACGTGGCCCCGGCGGAAGCCGATGGCCCGGAAGATGCCGATCTCGGCGGTGCGCTCCTTGACGCTGGCCATCATGGTCACCAGCACCACCAGGCTGCCCACCAGGGCCACCAGGGCCGAGACGCCCAGTCCGAAGCGCTGGAAGTGGCCGATGGCCTCCATGCGGCCCTTGACCACCGACTGGATGGCCACCACCTTGGCCTCGGGCAGCTTTTCGCCGATTTGGTTGACCATGTCGTCCACCGGGCAGTCCTTGCACAGGGCGGCCACCTCGATCATGGAGACCAGGCCGACCTTGCCCAGGAGCTCCTGGGCGGTGGTCAGGCGGGAGAAGACCAGGCCGTCGTCCTGGCTGCCGGTGGGCTCCAGGACGGCGCGCACCTCGAGCCGGCGGTCCTTGACGGTCAGGCTGTCGCCGGCCTGGAGGTTCAGGATCCGGGCCGCCTCGGAGCCCAGCAGGACCTGGTCCGCTCCGGGCTCGCCGCCCGCATAACTCCACCAGGGCTTGAGGATGGGCAGGGCGGCGAAGTCCACCCCGGCCAGGAGGGCCTCGCGGCCAGCGACCTGGATCACTCCCAGGACCATGGGCCCCACCGCGGCCAGGTTGCCGGCGTTCTTGATCTGGTGGATCAGGGCCAGCTCGGACTGCCTGATCTCGTTGGTCTGGAAGGAGAACCCGCCCAGGCTCAGGCCCTCGTAGGAGAGGGAGAGGGACTCGGTGCGCGGGGTGACCAGGATGTTGGCCCCGTACTTCTCCAGCTTGTGGTTGATCTCGTGGGTCAGGGCCTCGGTCAGCGCCAACATGGCCACCAGGGTGGCCACGCCGATGACCAGGCCGGCCAGCACGAAGCCGGCCTTGGCCTTGCGCCGCCGCAGGTTCAACAGGGCGATGTCCTTGAGGGTCATGGCGTCACGGCCTCCCCGCCGGGATTAGGGCTGCTTGAAATTGAAATAGGCGCGGCCTTCCAGGATGTCCTGGACCTTGATCACCAGGCGGTCGCCCTGGATGGTGCGGGCCAGGGGAGCGGGGTTGCAGCCGCCCTTGACCTCGTTGACCTTGACCGAGGCGAAACGCCGGCCGCAGTTGTTGCAGACCATGAAGTCGCCGTCCTGGCTGTAGCCCTTGTTGGCCCGCCAGCAGACGTCGCAGGCGTCGAAGGCGGCCCGGACCACGCCGTCGGAGCTTTTGAGGACGAAGTAGCGCACCACGATGCCGTCCGGGGTCTGATGCTTGAAATACTTGGCCTTGCCGTCGGCGAAGTCGGAGAGCTTGTAGCTGACCTCGTCCTGGCCGGCGGCGGCCGCGGCAACGGCCGGGGCCGGGTTGGCGGCGTGGCTGGCCGGCGCGCCCTTCATCAGGTGGATCCCGCCCACCGCCAAAAGGGCGGCCAGGCCCAGGGCGGCGTAGAGGCCGGTGCGGGAGCGGCGGGCCGGGGCGGGGTTCATGACAACGGCCTTGGGGGCCGGTTTGACCTCGGGAGTGGAAACCGAGTCTTTGGCCATGGAAAGCCTCCTGTATGGCTAACGGTGTTATCCTCGCGTCCTGGCTGGAGGGCCAAGGCGTGGTTATGCATAGCGATTGGGCACAGAATCAGCGGACGGCCGGGGCCGCCGGGCTTGGGCATGGTCCCCGCGCACGCCGGCAAGCGGCGCGAAAGACCTACAAACTAGGCGTGATTAAATGCGCAGGACCGCCAGGCGCAGGTAACGGGCCTGGGGTGGGGGGTCGGGGTTGCGCCGGGGCGCGGTCAGGTGCGGGGTCGGTTGGGCCTCGGCCCGGACCAGGGCGGTCGGGGTGATGACCGGGGCCTCGGGCCAGACCGGGGCGGCCAGCAGCGCGCTCTGGCCGGGGCTGACCGGGGCGGCCTGCACCCGGCAGGGGGCGTCCTCCGGGCAGGCGCAGCCGGCGGCCTCCATGCCCTGGGCCATGCCGGCCGCCATGCCCTTGGCCATGGCCCCGCAGCAGCCGCCGGCTTTGACCGGCTGGGCCTTGACCCTCGGGGAGGGGACCGGGCCCCAGTCCTGAACCAGGCCGGCCAAGGCCCCGCCCCCGCCGGCCAGCAGGGGCAGCAGGAGGATCAGGCAGAGCAGGCGGCGCAGAAACGGTCCGGGCACGGGCGCATCCCAGCGAGGGTTGATTATCGCTGAAGATAGCACCGCGCCCGGGGGTCGTCAACCATGCCTATCGACTTTATCGGGAATATACTTCCTTCAGGTAATGCTCCAGCCGCCGCAGGCCCTCGCTGATGTTCTCCAGGCTGTTGCAGTAGGAGAAGCGCAGGAAGCCGTGCCCGCCGGGTCCGAAGTCCCGGCCCGGGGTGACCGCCACCCCGGCCTTTTCCAGGATGTCGAAGGCCAGGCGGTAGTCGTCCGGGTCCAGGTGGGCGCAGCTGGTGAGCAGGTAGAAGGCCCCTTGGGGGGTGACCGGGATGGAGAAGCCCAGCCGGCGCAGGCCGTCGACGATGTGCAACCGGCGGGCGTTGTAGCGCCCCACCATGCGCTCCACCTCCTTCTGGCACTGGGTCAGGGCGGCGATGCCGGCCCACTGGGCCATGGAGGGCGCGCAGATGGCGAAGTTCTGGTGCATCTTCTGCAGCGGCCGCAGGTAGTGGGGCGGCACGATCAGGTAGCCCAGCCGCCAGCCGGTCATGGCGTAGAGCTTGCTGAAGCCGCCCAGGACGAAGGCGCGGTCGGTGTACTCCAGAATGGTGTGCTCCTCGCCCTCGTAGGTCAGGCCGTGGTAGATCTCGTCGCTGATCACATAGGGCGGGCCGGGCCGGCCCGGGGCCAGCGCGGCGATGGCGGCCATGCGCTCGGCGGTCAGGAGCTGGCCGGTGGGGTTGGCCGGGCTGTTGATCACCACCGCCTTGGTGCGGGGGCCGAGGCGCCTTTGGATCTCCTCGGGCCGGTACTGGAAGGCGTCTTCCTCGGCCACCGGCACATAGACCGGCGTTCCGCCGCAGAAGCTGACGAAGTTGGGATAGCAGGCGTAGCAGGGGTCGGAGAGGATGATCTCGTCGCCGGCTTCCAGCAGGGCCGCGAACATCAGCAGCATGCCCGGGCTGGTGCCGGCGGTGACCAGCACCCGCTCCGGGTCCACCTCCACCCCGTAGCGGGCGCGGTAATGGTCGGCGATGGCCTGGCGCAGGGGCTTGATGCCCAGCGAGTGGGTGTAGTGGGTCTGACCCTGGGCCAGGGCCTGGGCGGCGGCCGCCTTGATGGGCTCGGGGGTGTCGAAATCCGGCTCGCCCACCTCCAGGTGGATGATGGAGCGCCCCTGGGCCTGGAGCTCCTGGGCCCGCTCCAGTACGTCCATCACGATGAAGGGGGGAATGTCTATCGCCCGTTTGCTGATGCCCATGACCACACCTCGTCGTTGGCGGATGGGTCCGGCCTCCCCGGCCGTCCCCGGTCAAGCGCCCGGTCCATTCCGGGCTTTCCTATTTTGCATCAACCCGGCCCCTGGGCGGCCGGACAAAAAATAGGCGAAGCGGTCTTTCGCCCGCGCGCCGGCCCCGGATGGGGGCTCTGGCGCGAAGGAGAAAGACCGCTTCGCCTTAAGCTCGGGGATGCATTTCGGCTAAGTTACCTGACTCACATGGTTAATCGTCAGCCATCCGCCCGGGGCTAGATGACCTTGTTCAGCGCGTACTCGATGATGCCTTCCGCCCCCTTGCGCATCAGCTCGGGGATCAGGTCGCGCACTTGGCTCTCGTCCACCACCGTCTCCACCGCGAACCAGTCGCTGTTGTAGAGCGGGGCCACGGTGGGGGCGTTCAGGCTGGGCAGCACCTCCACCACGTCGGTGATGCGGATCTTGGGCACGTTCATCTTGATCGCCACCAGCTTGTCGGCTCGGAGCGCGCCCTTCAAGAGCAGCGCGATCTGCTCGATCTTGCGGCGCTTTTCCGGGTCCTCCCAGGCCTTCTTGTTGGCGATGAGCTGAGTGGTGGACTGCATCAGCTCCTTGATGATCTTCAGGCCGTGGGCCGAGATGGTGCTGCCGGTCTCGGTCACCTCCACGATGGCGTCGGCCAGGCCGTTGACCACCTTGGCCTCGGTGGCCCCCCAGGAGAAATGGACCTCCACCTCCACGCCCTGCTCCTGGAAAAAGCGCTTGGTGAAGTTGACCATCTCGGTGGCGATGCGCTTGCCGGCCAGGTCGGCGACGTCCTTGATGCCCGAGTCCTTGGCCACGGCCAGGACCCAGCGGGCCGGGCGGGTGGAGACCTTGGAGTAGACCAGCTCCTCCACGTAGACCACGTCCGAGTCATTCTCCAGGATCCAGTCGCGGCCGGTGATGCCCGCGTCCAGGGTGCCGCTCTCCACGTAACGGCTCATCTCCTGGGCCCGGCAGATGGAGCAGTCGATCTGTTCGTCGTCGATCTCCGGGAAGTAGGAGCGGCCGTTGACGTTGATCTTCCAGCCCGCGCGGGCGAAGAGCCGCACCGTGGCATCCTGGAGGCTGCCCTTGGGCACGCCCAGTTTCAGCGGGGTTTTCATTTGCCGTAGACCTCCTTGGGATCGAAGACCGGCTGACCCTCGACCACCAGCGCATCGCCCTCCACCCGGCGATAAAAGCAACTCTTCATGCCGGTGTGGCAGGCCGCGCCGCCCACCTGCTCCACCTTGAACAGCACGGTGTCATCGTCGCAGTCGACGTGGATCGCCTTGATTTTCTGCACGTTGCCGCTGGTACCGCCCTTGTGCCACAGCTCCTGGCGGCTGCGTGACCAGTAGTGCGCCTCGCCGGTGGCCAAGGTCTTTTCCCAGGATTCTTGGTTGATGTAGGCCAACATCAGCACCTCGCCGGTGGCCGCGTCCTGGGCGATGGCCGGTATCAGTCCGCCGGTCTTTTTGAAATCCAGTTGGATCATTGCCCGTCCCATGATGGGGTTGCGGTGAAAAAGACTTTTTACCCGGCCGGCTGGGGCTTGTCAAGCCCGCCCCCCGACCGGGGTGAAGGTCGCCAAACCGTAACATTTCAGGTGGTTGCCAGCCGGAAAAAGGCCCCCGCTTCCGCCGGGCGGCCGGAGGGGGGCCGAAACCGACCCCCGCCCCTCGGAGCCAGGCCGGGCGGACTAGAAACTCAGGGCGGTGGTGCGCAACTGGTTGTCCACCTTGATCACGCCGGGATATTTCTGGGCGATCTCCTCGACTCGTCGTCTGGTGTCTCGGTCCTGCACGAAACCCTCCAGGCGCACCTGGCCCTCCAAGGGGCATTGCACCCGGATGTCGTGGTAGGGGCTGGTCAAGACCCGCTTCTTGATCGCGCTCTCCACCTTCTTGGCGAAGGCCCGGCGCGCCAGCTCCTGGCTTACGGTTTCGGGATCGTTGACCGGCGGCATGGCCTTGGCCGCCAGGACGATCAGCTCGGCCCCGGCCTCGGCCGAGAGGTTGGCGGTGTTGAGCACCAGGTTGTAGAGGCTCCAGTCGGCGAGGTCGCGGTGGTAGACGCTCTCGATCAGGGCGCGGCGCTGCTGGTCGTAATGGCGCACGAACTCCCGGGCATCTTCCAGGCTCAGACCCATGCGCTTGGCGACGCGCTCGGTCCGCAGTTGGGCAGGGGCCACCACCCGAGCGTGGAAGACCCCGGGCACCTCGGCCAGGGCGATCTGGGCCCCGCGGCCCAAGAGGACCACGTCGCCCCGGCTGGCCAGATCCAGATTCAGGGCCTCGAACAGGCTGGTGTAGGCGGGATCGCGGAAGAACATCCGCTCCCAGACTCCTCCCGGAGCGGTCTCGGCCTCGAAGGCGGCGCAGGCGTCCCTGAACTCCAGATCGCACTCGCGGGCGATGCGGTGGATGGCCTCGCGGTTGACCAATTCGTAACCCAGCTTGCGGGCCACCAGGGCCCCGATCTCGTCGCCCAGGCTGCCCACCTTGCGCGAAATGGTGACAACTGCCATGGATTATTCCCCTTTGTCCTGTCATAACGCGGTGTTGTCCGCCAGTGGCCGGGTGAGTCCCGATCATAAGTACAGATTATAGGCCCATCCCGGGATGGTCGCCAGGGGGCGAAGGCCCCATCCCATGGGGGGATTAGCCCTCTGCCCTCCACCCTGTCCACGGGCCGCCCCCCAGCCCTGGATTGGTGAACCATCCCTCCTGACCGCCGCCCCGCCTTGCGCCAGGCTTGACCCGTGCCGCCCATTCCGGGCGCCATTTCACGGGAGGCTGGCGATGCGAATGAGGCTGGTTCCGTGGCTGTTGATGGCCACCCTGCTGACGGCGGGCTGCGCCAGCGGCGAGGAAAAGGCCGCCTATCTCAACGCTCAGTTGGAGGCCCTGAGGCTGCAAAAGCCCCTTTTGGAGCTGCGAGCCAAGCCTGGCGAGCAGATCGAGTTGAAGGGGGTGGAGGCCCTGCTGGTCCATGCCCCCCTGGGCGGCGGGAGCGGGGGTGGCCTGGTCCGGCAACATCAGAACGAGTGGGCCCCGGTGGCGCGCGAGGGTCTGGGCATCCTGGGGGTGGTGGGCGGCATCTACTTCGCGGGCGAAAAGGCGGTCCAACTGGCGGAAACCGTGGGCAAGAGTGCCGGAACCCACATCAGTGGCGGCTTCAACAACTCCGGCGGCCAGAGCCCGGTCAGCTACTACGTGGGCCAGGGCGGCGCGCCCAGCCAGGGCGTCAGCGACCGCCACGACAGCGTGGACGACCATTCCCCGGCCGAGAGCCCCCAGCCCTGAGGGCCTGTTCCACGAGCCGATGGCTGGCCGGCTCGGCCCATCTTGTCCGCTTAAGGTCCCGGAGCGGCTATGTCGGGCGAAATGAGGTCGCCCCGTCGCCTGGCGGCTCCTCGCGATGACGGAAAAGACCCTAATTTGTCATTGCGAGCGCAGCGAAGCAATCTCCGGGAATCCATCGAGGTGTACACCCATACCCGTTCAAAAAACCGGGGCGGGGTTGATCCCCGCCCCGCCTTTGTTACGGAGTATCGCGCCCGGCCCCGCTCAGGCGTCCAGGTTCATCT
>JAIWNN010000099.1 GCA_020216805.1 Desulfarculus sp.
TGCCGGGATTGAGGATGTTGTTGGGGTCCAGCAGGCGCTTGATGGAGCGCATCAGCTCCAGGGCGTTGGCGTCGTGCTCCAGGTGCATGTAGGGGGCCTTGGCCAGGCCCACCCCATGCTCGCCGGTCAGCGTCCCGCCCAACTCGCAGGTCAGGGCGAAGATCTCGTCGGCGGCCTTGTGCACGTTGGCCACCTGCTCCGGGTCGCGGCGGTCGTACATGATCTTGGGGTGCAGGTTGCCGTCGCCGGCGTGGCCGAAGACCACGAAGGGCAGGCCGTAGCCCTCCACGATGCCGGCGATGCCGGTCAACAGCGCCGGCAGCTGGCTCATGGGCACCGTGACGTCCTCGCTGAGGTTGTAGGGCCGGAGCTGGCCGGCGGTGCTGCCGGCCTTGCGCCGGGCCGCCCAGAGGGCCTCCGCCTGGTCGGCGGACTGGGCCATGTCGATCTTCTGGGCCCCGCCCTGGCGGAAGATCTCCAGCACCCGGTCCATCTGGTAGTCGGCCTCGGCCGCGGTGTAGCCGTCGGTCTCCACCAGGAGCATGGCGTTGACCGGGGGCAGGTCCATGCCGCCCTTTTCGCGCAGCACCCGGATGGTGTTCTGGTCCATGATCTCCATCACGCTGGGCACCACCCCCGAGTGCATGATCGCGGTCACCGCCCGGCCGGCGTCGTCCAGGGAGGCGAAGCTGGCCTGGCAGGTGCGCGAGGCCAGGGGCTTGGGGCTGATCTTCAGGGTGATCTCGGTGATGACCCCCAGCACCCCCTCGCTGCCCACGAAGAGGCGGGTCAGGTCGAAGCCGGAGACGCTTTTCATGCAGCGGCTGCCGGTGCGGGTCACCCGGCCGTCGGGCAGCACCACCTCCAGGGCCAGGACATAGTCGCGGGTCACGCCGTATTTGGCGCCCCGGATGCCGCCGGCGTTGGTGGCCACGTTGCCGCCGATGGTGCAGACCTTGCCGCTGGCCGGATCGGGAGGGAAACAGAAGCCATGGGGGGCCAGGAGTTTTTGCAGGTCGGCGTAGACCACCCCGGGCTCCACCACCACCTGGCGGTCCACGATGTTCACCGCCAGGATGCGGTTCATGCGCACCAGATCCAGCACCAGCCCGCCCCGGGCGGGCACCACCCCGCCGGCCAGGCTGGTGCCGGCCCCGCGCGGGGTCACCGGGAAGCCGCTGGCGTTGGCCAGCCGGAGGATGGCCGCGATCTGCTCGGTGGTGGTGGGCCAGGCGGCGGCCTCGGGCCGGTGGTCGTGGTCCGAGGCGTCGTAGGAGTAGGTGACCAGATCGATCAGGGAGTCGCTGTAGTTTTCCGCGCCCACGATCTCCTTGACGGCCTGTTTGTCATTGGCGTTCATGCTTGGGCTGCTCCAGGCTGGTGTCGCTCCTCCCCCCGCTGGGCGGCCGGCGGCCGCCGATAAAAAATATCATACAATTGACCCGCCTGCCTCCCACCATCTCCTTCGCTCCGGCTGGCAAATCATTATCGGGCCGCCGCCCCGTTGCCGTTATTGACCGGCGTGCGCCAGGTCGGTTCGGCCAGGACGGCGTGGAGCACCGCCCACACGGCGCAGGCCACGAAGAACAGAGTGGCAAGCGGATTGGAGGTGACGGCCAGCATCACCCCATCCGGGCCGCGGCCTCCTCGCCTTGGTGGTGATACCCTCCCTCGGGGTTTAGCGCACCCTGTCCCCAAACGGATCGACGGTGCGTGCCGCCTCCTTGCTGGCAGTCGGTCCCGCCAACCCCTCGCCGGGCTGTATCGTATATAACCTATAACGGGCCAAGAAAATTAATCGGGAAGCTAACTCAGCTGGCGGCGGGAGATCCAATCGCGGAAGTCATCCACAAGACGCCAGAAATCGGCCACCAACTTCTCCCCGGCCGGGGTCAGGCGCGCCCCTCCCCCGCCGGGGCCTCCGGTCTGCTTGGTCACCAGCTCCTGGCCGGCCAGGCAGTTCATCTCCTCCACCAGGCCCCAGGCGTGACTGTAGCTCATGCCCATGGACCGGGCCGCGGCCGAGAGGCTGCCGTGCTCCACGATGCGTTCCAGCAGGACCACCCGCCCCCAGGACAGGAAGGTCTTGCCGTTTTTCTCCAGCCAGAGACGGCCCTTGAGCTGCAGTCCATCCTGGCCCTGGCTGGGTCCGGCGGCCAGGGCGTTCTGGTCGATGGGCGCTTTGGCCTTGGGCATGGGCTTCCCTCGTGCGGGTTTGGCGGGAAAAACGGCTTTGACGATGGGACGATTATAGTGGCAAGCCTGGTTGGGGGCAATCGAGGCCGGCTGCGCCGGACAGCTCCAAGTCTCCGCCTTTGGCAACCTCAACGCCCTGCCCTATAATGGGATTCGCCCGTATCGCACCAAGGGGAAAGCCCATGCCCTGGCTCGTCACCCTGGGCCTGATTTTGGTGGCCTGGCTGGCCCCGACCGGCCCAGCCCAGGCCGGCACCATCAGCCTCGGCACCACCGTCGCCGCCAGCGTGGCCGGCGGAATCCTCCGGGTGGAGGTGAGCCTGCTCAATCAGGGCGACGAGGCCGCGCACGATCTCACCCTGTCGCTCACGGCGGATGGAGAGCGGGTCCAGACTCCGGGGCCATCGAGCCTGCCCCCCCAACAGCCTTGGCGCACAGTCCTGGATCTGCCCCTGAACCCGACCCTGGCCGGAACCTATCCCGCCCTGGTCGGGGTGATCTTCCATGACCGCAACGGCCATGCCTTCAGCAGCCTGGCCCACGTCCTGTTCGACCTGGGGGTCTGCGCCCCCTCCCGGGTCAGCGCCCGGGGCCTGCCCGGCCGGGTGGCCGGTGATGGGGAAATTCGCTTCGAGCTGACCAATGCCGACCAAACGGCCCACCCCATCAGCCTGCGCCTCGCCGCCCCCCAGGAACTGACCCTGGACCAGCCTCGCCAAGTCCTCGTCCTGCCGCCCCAGTCCACGCGCGAGTTACGGGTGACCGTCCGCAACCTCGCGGCCCTGGCCGGGGCCAGCTATCCGGTGCTGCTGCTCCTGGAGTACGACCATGACGGCCGCCACCACAGCGCGGTGGGCGTGGCTCCGGTCACGGTGGAGAATCCGCCCGACCTGGTGGGAGCGGCGGTCCCCTTCCTCTACGCCTTGGCCGGGCTGCTCCTGGTCGCCATGGTTTGCCTGCAACTGCGGGCCCGCCACGCCCCCGGGCCGGACCCCATGGCCCATCACCGCGCCAGCCGCTGGCCCCAGGCCGTGGTGGACCTGGCGGTGCTTTCGGGCTGCCTGGGGTTGCTGTTATGTTACTTCCCGCCCCATCTGCTCCTGCTGGACACCATCACCACCGGCGGGGACACCGGCAGTCATTTCCTGACCGCCGAATACCTGGCCCGCCACCTGCTGCCCCAGGGCCGGGTGGTGGGCTGGTTCCCTGGCAACCTGGCCGGCTTCCCCCTGTTCCAATTCTACTTCCCCCTGCCCTTCCTGATCATGGCCGGCCTGTCCTATCTGGGCCTGCCGCTGACCATCGCCTTCAAGCTGGTCTCGGCCGCCGGGGCCTTCCTCATCCCGCCGGCCGCCTATCTGGGCCTGCGTCTGGCTGGCCGGCCCTTCCCCGCCCCGGCCCTGGCCGCCGCCTTCAGCCTGCTGTTCCTGTGCAACGAGACCAACTCCATGTGGGGCGGCAACCTACCCAGCCTGTTGGCCGGCGAGATCGGCTATTCCATCGGCCTGGGCCTGCTCATGGTCTACCTGGGCGCGGTGCAGGGCGACATCGACCAACGCCGACACCCGATCCGCAACGCCTTGCTCCTGGCCCTGGTGGGCCTGGCCCACGGCTGCACCCTCCTCTTCGCGGTGCTGGCCGGGTTTATCTGGCTCTTTCACCACGACCTGGTCCGACGCGGAGCCCACCTGCTCAAAATCTACGCCCTGTCCTTCTGTTTGCTGGGCTTCTGGATCGTCCCCCTGATCCTCTTCGCCGGCTACAACACCACCCACAACATGGTCTGGATCATCGAACGCTGGCAGGAGGCGCTGCCCCCGATCTTGGCACCACTCATGGTCCTGTGCCTGGTCCATCTGGCCTGGGGCGTGACACGCTGGCTTAAGGGGCGGGCCGGTCTGGGCGGGGCGGGCCTGCACCTGGGCTTCATCGCCTTGAGCCTGGTGCTGTACCTGGCGGCCTTCCACCTAAACGTGATCGACATCCGCTTCCTGCCTCTGGCCTGGTTGGCCCTGGTCCCCTGGGCGGCCTCGGCCGGGGCCGACTTCTCCCGCGCCCTGACCGGCCGGATGTTGACGCCCCTTTTGGGCCTGGCGCTCTGTTTGCTCTGGGTGGCCCACTGGGTGGAGTACATCCCCAAGTGGGCGCAGTGGAACTATCGCGGCTACGAGTTGGCCCAGGGTTGGCCGGATTTCAAACGTCTTAATGACTATCTCCAGGGGGGGTTGGGCGATCCCCGGGTGCTGCACGAGCACGCCGACCGCCTGCAAAGCCTGGGCACCACCCGGGCCTTCGAGAATCTGATGCTGTTCTGCGGCCGGGCCGGCATGGAGGGGCTCTACATCCAATCGTCGCTCAACTCGCCTTTTGTTTACTACCTCCAGTCCCAAACCAGCCAGACCCCCACCACCCCGCTGCCGGGCATCAACTACTCCCGCTTCGATCTGGTCGCGGCCCACGACCGAATGGTGCTCTACAACGTGGGCCAGTTCGTGGCCGTGACCGACGCCACCCGCCAGGCGGCCGAGGTCAGCCCGGGTTATCGCCTGGAAACCAGGATCGGCCCTTTCTCGGTCTTTCGGGTGGAGGGCAACCCCGGCCACTACGTGACGCCCGTGGCCTACAAGCCAGTGCTGGTGGTGGGCGATGATTGGAAGCATCACGCCTTCCAGTGGTTCCGTCGGGGCGACTTCGCGGTCCCACTGGTCTTCCAGGACCGGGAGCGGCCCGGCGACCGCCAGCGTTTCGCGGCGGTGGTGCGCGAATTGCCGCCCGAGCTGCCCCGGGTGGCCCTGCCGCCCGCGCCGGAGGCGCGGGAGACCATCGGTCCGGACCGGATCGAGATCCATACCTCGGGCCGGGGGCCGTTGTTGATCAAGGTCAGCTACCATCCCAACTGGCGGGTGGAGGGGGCCGAGCGGGTCTACCTGGCCGCCCCGGCCTTCATGCTGGTCCACCCCACCGCCGACCGGGTGGTGTTGACCTACGGCCAGACCTGGCCCAACTATCTGGGCCAGGCCCTGACCATCCTGGCCGGCCTCTGCCTGCTGCTCAACCTGCCCTGGTGGCGGGGGCTGTCCCTGGCGATCTGGCCGCGGGGCCTGGTCCTGCGCCCCCTGGAAACCGCGACCTCCGGCCTGGAGGCTCTCCTGGCCCGGCCCCTGGCCTGGCTGGGCCGCCACGCCCTGACCGCCGGCCTGGCCGGGTGCCTGGTCCTGGCCGGACTGCTGGGGCTGTATCTGCACCTGGGCGGCAAGGTGGACGCGGGCATCGCCCTGCAACGCGGCCTGGAGCGCTTCCGCGTCCAGGACTACGCCGGAGCCGAACCCTGGTTCCGCCATGCGGCCACCCGCTGGCCCTACTCCCCGGTGATCGACCAGGCCCTGAACCACTGGGCCCTGTGCTACCACCTGCGCCAGCAATACCCCGAGGCCCTGGCCATCCACCACCACCTGGTGGGAGCCTATCCCGAGTCCCCGGCCGCACCCGAGGCCCTCTACCACATCGGCCAGGGCCAGCGCGCCCTGAGACGGTTGGATGAGGCCCGGCAGACCTATCAAGCGGTCGTGGAGCGATTCCCGGCCAGCGCCTGGGCCGGGCACGCCCGGGAGCGCCTGCGGGAGATGGATCGCGTGGGCAAGTAGGGTAAGGTCGAGGACTGTTCCCATAAACGTGATTAGCGGATTAGCGATTCGAACCAAGGCGGACGCCGAGCCCCGCGCAGAGTCTTTTTGTCATTGCGAGGAGCGAAGCGACGCGGCAATCTCTTCGCTCTCAATAACATGTTAAAATAATGCAATAAAATCGCGAGAGATTGCTTCGCTTCGCTCGCAATGACCTCCAGAAACGCGCGCTGTGATCCTAATAGTGCTGGTCCTAGTCCTGAGGCGGCTTCAGGCCGCCATCCACCGGCCGCCCCCGCAGATGGCAGCGCCACCACAGGCGTCCCAGCCAGGCGAAGCGGTAGAAGCCTTCGTGCGGCAGGCGGAAGCGGGAGCGGCGGGTGTCGTGGCAGGATACCGGCACCTCGGCCACGGCCTGGCCCTGGCGATGGGCGCAGTAGAGCAGGTTGGCCACGTAGGCGGTGTTCCAGTCGATAGCCTGGCGATTGGCCCGCAGCCACTCCAGACGAAAGCCCTTGGCCCCCAGGGAGTAGTCCTGATAGGGCAGGCCCAGGAAACGTCGCGCGCAGAGGATGTAGGCTCCGGAACCCAGGACCCGCCACCAGACCCGCTCCTGGCGGCCCTGCTGTTTGCTGCCCACCACCACCGCGTGGTTATCCAATAGTTCCAGCGCCCGGTCCACGAACTCCAGGTCGGTGGAGAGGTCCAGGTCCAGGGTGATCAGCTTAGGCGCCGAGACCAGGTTCAAGGCGCGGACCAAGGCCCGGCCCGGCCCCCTCTCCGGAAGATGAAAGAAGCGCAGGCGGGGCTCCTGGGCGGCCAGCTCCGCCCCCAGCGCCGGGGTGGCGTCCGTGGAGCCGTTGCTGGCGATGATCAGCTCGAAGTCGGGCGTGATGTTCTGCAGGTGTTCCACCAGGCGCAGGCAATGGGGTCGCAGGAGGTCGGCCTCGTCCAGCACCGGGATGAAAACCGCGAACTCGGCCAAGCTTGGCTCCCCCCGAGGGTGTCCTTCGAATCCGATAACGCCGGCTTAACTCCGTCGGATCGGCGCGGAAGGACTCACAGGCCCGCGCCGGGCCGGCCGTCCTTGCGGATGCGCCAAAAATGCAACAGACACAGCACCAGGGTCAGGCCGGGCAGGGCCAGGCAGTGCAGCACGTAGAAACGCAGCAGGGCGGTCTCGCCCAGGGTGTCTCCGCCGAGTATAAGTCGCTGAAAGAGCCCTCCCACCCCGGGCATGGCCCCCAACAACCCGCCCACCACCGTGGCCGCCGCCTGGGTGGCCCCGTCCCAACGCAGGATGTAGCCGCTGAGGTCCAGGGCCAGGGTCAGCAGCAGCAGGCCCAGGCCGATCAGCCAGTTGACGGCCCGGGGCGGCAGGTAGGCCCCGCTGGCCAGCACCCGGCCCAGGTGCAAGAGCAGGGCGACGACCATGGCCTGACCGGCCAGATAGTGCAGGCGGCGAAAAAACCAGGCGAAGGGCAAGGCCCCGGCCTCGGCCTGGAAAAAGGCCGCCGCGCCGGCCGGGGTGGGGGTGTACTGGAACATCAACACACCGCCGCTGCCGCACAGGGTCAGGAACAACAGGAACGCCGCCCCGCCCAGGCAGAAGGTGTGTCGCCAGCGCAGCCTCTCGGCCGGAATCACAGGCGGGTGCAGGTGCTCCCAAAAGCCTTGCCGGGCCATGGCCTCAACCCAGGGCCAGACGGCGCGAGGCGTCCACGCCGCGCTTGGGGTCCACCCAGGCGTGGCCGTGGCGGTCGATCTCCACCCATAGCCCGGTCAGGCCCCGGGGTGCGGGTCCCATCAGCCGCCTGCCGTCGGGCGCGAAGGCCGAGCCATGGCAGGGGCAGAGAAAGCGCTCCTCCTCCCCCCGCCAGACCGGCCGGCAGCCCAGGTGGGGGCAGACCAGGGACAGGGCGTAGAGGCCCTTGGCGTCGCGCAACAGCGCCACGTCCTCGCGGCTGACCACCTGGCCTGGTTTGATCTCCGTGGCCGGCCCCAGGTCCAGCCGGGGTCGCGCCCGGGGGCCGGAGCCGGCCCCAGCCAGGCGCAGGGCCGCGCCTAGGCCCAGGCCCAGGGCCGCCACCAGGCCGGCCCAGATCACGAGAGCCAGGCCCTTGAACAGACCCCGCCGGCTGGGTGTGGTGTCGCGCGTCGCTTCCATGACTCAGAGCTTACCGGCTGCTGGCCTAACCCGGCAAGCCGGCTTGTGCGCCCCCGGCCGGCGGGCTAGACTAGGACCATGGATCGGCTCCACGCCAACCGCCAAATCCTGCTGGCCCGGGAGGGCCTGGCCGCTCTGTCGCTCCTGGCCGGCCTGGCCGGGGCGGCGGTCTTTTGGCCTCTGACCCCGGTGGAGGTCGGACCGGCCCAGGGCCCCACCCAGGCCCCTTGGCTTTTCCTGGGCCTGCAAACCCTGCTGGCCCACCTGCCCTGGCTGGTGGCCGGGGTGGCGCTGCCCGGGGCGAGTCTGGGGCTGCTGGCCGCTCTGCCCTGGCTGGCCGGCGTTCGCGGCCCGGTGGTTCCCACCTACGCCCGCCGACCCTCGGCCTGGGAATATCCTGTCTGGCTGGTGCTGGCGGCCTGGGCCGCCCTCACCTGGTGGGGCTGGCGAACCCATGGCTAACCCTTTTGTCTGTCAAGGAGAGCAAGAAATGGGAAGAATCACCCTGCCCCGTTTCGGTTTCGTGGTGTTGCTCTGTCTGGCCCTGACCGGGGCCGGCTGCTCGCTCTACCAGCCCAGCAAGGCCGAGTTGCAGGGCGGCGCGGTGGGAGCGGCCACCGGCGCGGTGGCTGGCGCGCTCTTGGATTCCTGGCGCGGCGGAGTGATCGGCGCGGCCATCGGCGCGGTGGCTGGGGCCACCATCACCCACATCGCCACCCGGGCCTCCAACGAGGCCGCGGCCCACAAAAAGCCGGTGTCCTACAGCAATCAGTCCGGCAGCCAGCGGGTGGAGGCCCACCCCGTCTCCACCAGCGGCAATTGCACCAAGGTGGTGGAGAAGTTCTACGAAAACGGCCAACTGGTGCGCACCGAGGAGCGCCAGGTCTGTAAGTAGACATCGGGCCTAACGCTGGCCTTGGGGGGCGGGTCCGGGCCGGTCGTCGCTCGGCCCGGGCCACTGCTGCTCCAGGGCTTGCAGGAGCCAACGGCGGTATTCCTTGCCCGGCCAGAGCAGGCCCTTGATCTGGGCGGCGGAATAGGGCCGGCTGCCTGGAATCAGCACGGCCTGGCGGGGCCGTCCCTCCAGGTCGACCACCCTCGACCAGTCCCCCGCCATATCCAAGCCCTCTCCTTCCGGGTTCCACAGCCCCGGGGCCAGGCCCGCGGGCCGGCCCTGGGCGTCCTCGCGCCGGAAGGTCAACCCCAGACCCAGGGCCATGGCCGAACCGTGGCAGGCCGCGCAGCCCACCGTGGGCCGCGCGCTGGCGTGGGGGTTCCAGGGAGTGAGCCCCAGGCCGGGCGACCCGTCGGCCCGGCGCGGGATGCGGGCCGACTCCACCAGGCGGCCCTCCGGGTCCAGCCGGGTGACAACGTACTGGAAGCGCGGGGAGAGCAGGAAGGTCCGGCCATCCGGGGCCTGGCCATGGACCCGCCATTCGAAGCGCCGGAACCAGGGCGCGATCAGCCACATCCCCGGCCCTTCCCGGCCGCTCAGATAATCCCGACTGGCCGGAGCCGGCCGCTTTCCCGGGGGCAGGCCCAGGGCGGCGGCGAAGCGCTGGATCAGCTGCGGGTCGCCCTGGGCCGCCAGGGGAGCCCACTGCTCCCAGGCCGGCCGGGTCTCCCGGAGCACCTGCCATCCCCAGTCGCCGGGATTCAGCGCCGCGTGGCAGGCATGGCAGGCCACCCTGGCGTGCTCGCCGATGCGGTGGGCCACCGGGGCGTTGGGCCCCTGGTTCAGGGCCGGGATGGCGCGAGTCCGGCCGTCCGCCCGGCCCCGCAGCACCAGGCCCTCGGGGCTGGCCAGCACGTTGCCCAGGAGTCGGCCGTCGGCGTCCCTGGCGGCCTTGACCGGCGCTCCGAAGCGTCCGTGGCAGGACTCGCAGCGCACCCGGACCTGCAACAGACCGGCGGGACGCACCACCCCGTCGCCCATGATCTCGGGCTGGGTGTGGCAGTCGATGCAGGCCAGTCCGGCCTGGTGGTGGAGGTCGGGGCGCATGGGCCGCCAGCTCCGGCCCTGGATCAGTTGGGGGCGGTCCGGGTCGGGCTCCAGGAAGCGGGCCGCGGGGTCGTCGTCCCGGGCCACCCGGCCCACGAAGGCCGCCCCCGCCCCGCAGCCGCCGCCATGACAGGTCAGGCATTGGCTGGTGGGCACCCTCCGGGTCAGGCCGTGGCCCCGGGGCGGCTGGCCATCGGCGTC
>JAIWNN010000167.1 GCA_020216805.1 Desulfarculus sp.
AACGGGCGTTCCACCCGAGGAGGCCAGCCATGGATCGGCGGATTGGGGTGATTTGGTTAGCGATGGCGGTTGGTTGTCTGCTCTTGGCCGGCGCGGCCCCGCGAGCCGGCGCGGCGGGCCCCGCCGGACGGGAACAGCCCGCCCCGCGCGAGGATCTGGCCCGCGCCGAGCTGGTGGCTCTGCTGGGACGCGCGGCGCTGGCCTATCAGCGCCAGGACTTGGCCGCCCTGGAGGCCATGGCCGACGAGCATTTGGAGGTGCAGGTGCGCGGCCTGGGCCAGGACCAGACCCTCCGGGGACGCGGACGGGTGCGCGCGGTCTACGGCCCCCACCTCAAGGCCCTGGCTTCCCCCCGCCTGGACCTGGGCCAGCCCCAGATCAGCTTCGCCGGCCAACGGGCCAGCCTGGCCGCCCCCTTCACCGCCTGGGCCGCGGCCGAGCTGCTGCCGGGCCTGGGCGCCGGCGGACAGACCCTTTTGCCCCTGCCGGGCCACATTCGGGCCCTGGTCGAGCGCCGCAAGGACAAATGGGTGATCTTGCGCCTGGAGGTGATCCTTCCCGGCGGCTCCCAGAGCTAACCAGGTTGCCGGTTCATTCCTTGTTCCCGCTCTTGGCCTTGTTCTTGCCGGGCTTGGCGGTGAGTTCCGCCAGTAGCTTTTCCAGCAGTTCATTCTGGCGTCGACCCATCTCCAGGATGGCCTGGCCGACCCCTTCCGGGGTTCCGCCGGCCTGGGCCGCCATGGCCTTGGCCAGCCGCATGGTGGCCACGGTCTGGCACAGGGCCAGCAACTCGCGGGTCTCGAAGTAGTGGCTGGTCTCCTGGATCATCCAGTTGACGTTCTTTTCCAGCCAGGCGTCCAGGTCGATCTTGTCGGTGGGCATGGGCTCGTCTCCATCGCAACACGGGTAGACGGCGTGATCGGGGACCCGGGCCGGGGGCTCCGGCTCAGGTCCGGCGGCGAATCAGCCAGCGGCACCAGAGGTCGTCGCGGGTGCGGTCGGGCGGGCAGGACTCCACCACCAGCTCCAGCTCCGGATCGCATTCGGCCAGAAAGGCTTGCAGATAGCCCTCCCGCACCAGGCGGCAGGGATGGGCCCCCAGGCCCTTGTCCTGACGGATCAATTGGGTGCGACAGGCGTCCACGTTGAACCAGGCCGCGCCCTCTGGAGTCAGGCCATGGCTCTTGAGTTCGTGACTGAGCGACCAGGAGGTGTGGCGCAACAGCCACAAGGCCCCGGCCGGGCCGCTCCGGGGGCCCAACAGCGCCTGGAGCTCCTTGGCCTCGCTCCGGCCCATGTAGCGCCAGCACTCGGCGTCCACCGCCGTGGCCTCCTCGGTGCCCCGGCGCTTCTCGATCCCCAGGAAATACAACCCGTCCACCCGCCAGATGTTGCGGATCTGGAGGTTCAGGAAGCGGTATAGGGTTTCGCGGTCCAGGCCGTCCAGAAGCTCCCGGTCGGCGGCGGGAAGGTTGTCGCTCTGGCCTTGGCCGTGGGCGCGTCGGGCGGGATCGGTCATGGCGTCTCTCCGGTCGAGGGGCGAGATCGTGGCGAACCGATTCCATACTACCCTCGATCTCACATCGTTAATAGGTTTTTCTCCACCGTCCGTCGGCGCCATTGAACCCCGCCGCCTTCCGGGGTTAGAATCACCCCAACATCAGGCCCCGTCCTGTCGGGAGAAAACATGCCCCCCACCGTCACCGTCGCCCCCCCCGCCAGCGATTCCCGCCCAGGGCGTCGAGCCGCCGCCCGCCAGCGCCTGCTGGAGGCCGGCCTGGCGCTGATGGCCGAAAAGGGGGTGCAGGCCTGCAAGGTGGAGGAGATCACCGCCCAGGCCGGAGTGGCCAAGGGCACCTTTTTCACCCACTTCGCCAGTAAAGAGTCCTTCGTGGCCCAGTTGGTGGCGTCGGTGCTGGACGACCTCTCCCGGCGGGTGCGCCCCCTGGGCCTGACCCCCGGCGAGCCCGAATCGCTCCTGGGCGCGGTGGGCAGTGTCTACCTGCGCTACTTCCAGCTGCGGCCGGCCGCCGCCGCGCTCCTGGTCCAGGCCGTCGGCCTGGATCCCGAGGGGCCCGCCGGAGCCGCCATTCGCGCCCGCCTGGACGGGCACCTGGAGGCGCTGGCCGCCATGCTGGCCCCGGCCGCCGCCCACCTGGGTTGGCCGGCCGACCACGGCCGGGAGCTGGCCCTGGCGCTCGTCGCCACCGCCACCGGCTTCTTCTGGTACGGCCCCCGCCTGGGCCTGACCCAGGAGGTGCCCCTGAACCTCATGGACCGCCTGGGCCGGATGCTGGCCCGAGGCCTGGCGGCGCGGGAGGGCGGACAGGCGCGGGGAAGATAGGTAAGATAAGAGTTTTCCGGGGGAAACCCTTTCGTGGACAAAAGGGTTTCCCCCGGACCCCCCCAAAAAAAACTTTACCGGGAGCCGGAGGGATGGCCGGCCCCGGCCCGAGGGAGACGCCATGAAAAAGATCGCATTGCTGACCATGATTGGCCTGGGCCTGATCGTCGGCCCGGCCGCCGCCGACAACCTCGATCCGGCGGCGGTGGAGCTTTTCAAACAGTTCAAGGCCGTGGCCCCCCTGGGCCTGGCCAGTCAGCAGGTCAATAACCTGGACGAAACCCGGGCCTACCAGATCCAGGCCGACCTGGTGAAGCTCTACACCACCCACGGCCAGGCCATCAGCGGCTACAAGGCCGGTCTGACCAGCCCGCCGGCCCAGGAGAAATTCAAGGCCCCCGGACCGGTGGCCGGGGTGCTGACCCAGCCCATGCTGATCAACGACGGCGTGGCCCGGCTCAAGGGGCACGGCCTGATGATGCTGGAAGTGGAAATCGCCTACGAGCTCAAGACCGACGTCGACGCCCCGGTGGACGCCGCCGCCGCCCCCGGCTTGGTGGCCAAGGTGATGCCGGCGGTGGAGGTGCCGGAGCTGAAGTTCGCCGACATGAAGGCCCTGACCTGGCAGGACATCGTGGCCGCCAACGTCGGCGCCCGCTCCTATCTCCTGGGCGCCGGGGTGGACCCCAAGGGCGTGGACGTCAACGCCGTCACCGGTCAGCTCTTCCGCGACGGCCAGGCGGTGGGACCGGCCGCGCCGGGTCGGGCGGCCCTGGGCGACCAGTGGCGGGCCCTGGCCTGGACCATCAACCAGGCCCTGAAGCTGGGCCATCCGGTGAAAAAGGGCATGGTGATCCTGACCGGCTCCCTGGGACCCATGTACCCGGCCCAGCCCGGGGCGCACCAGGCGGTCTACACCGGCGGCCTGGGCGAGCTGAGCTTCAAGGTGGAGTGAGGGCAGGCCGCCTCGCCCCCTCGCGTGGCAAGGTTGGGCGCCACCCCGCCGGGGCTGGGCTATCGCCATCCCACGCGCGGCGGCCAGCCAATTCCCCCTCCCCGCGCGCTCAGGCCCCGGGGCCGGCTTCCGTCGGCGGCGACGGCTGGGGACAGGCCGGCGGGGGCGCGGAGGCCCGCCC
>JAIWNN010000100.1 GCA_020216805.1 Desulfarculus sp.
TCTAACCAGGTTGTGAGGTCTCACTCCCGCCGCCTGGCCCTGTTGACTTACGTCAAAATTTGCTAATATTAAAGTCGAACCTACCGACCACGCTCCCTTTGGGACGGAAGAGAACCATGGCCATCGAGGGAATCAGCGCCACGGTGTCAGCCCTGGGGGTGTTGCAGAAGCGCAGCGCCAACAGCGCCCACAACCTGGCCAACCTGAGCACCCGGGGGTTTGTTCCCCGCCGGGTGGACCAGGCTGATTCAGCCTCCAGCGGAGTGCATGTCACCGGCACTTCCGCCCTGTCCGCCGGGCCGATCCTGAGCAGCGAGCGCAGCCTGGATTTGGCCCTGGATGGGGGCGGCTGGTTCGTGCTGAACGACGGCCAGGGCGGCCAGGTTTACACCCGCAACGGCAATTTCTCGGTTTCGGCCGACGGTCTGCTGGTGGACGCCCAGGGTCGCGCCCTGCAACCGGCCATCAACATCCCGCCTCAAACCACCTCGATATCCGTCAGCCCGCAGGGCGTGGTGCAGGCCCTGGGGGCCGACGGCCAGGTGCTGGCCCAGGGTCAGATTCAGCTGGCCAGCTTCGCCAATCCCGGCGGTCTGACCGCCCTGGGAGGCGGGGTCTACGCCGCCAGCCCGGCCTCGGGCCCACCGGTGGTGGTCGC
Source organism: Desulfarculus sp. (assembly GCA_020216805.1). Taxonomy (GTDB): domain Bacteria; phylum Desulfobacterota; class Desulfarculia; order Desulfarculales; family Desulfarculaceae; genus JACRDC01. The sequence continues at coordinate 659 of JAIWNN010000100.1, forward strand.
GCCAGGCGTGGCCGGCACCGGCCAAATTGTCTCCGGGGCCTACCAGGCCTCGGGCACCGACCTGGCGCGGGAGATGATCGAGCAGATCCTGGTGGAGCGGGAGTTCGGGGCCAACCTCAAGGCCCTGCGGACCCAGGACGAAATGGTGGGCACCATTCTGGATGTCATGGGATGACCCCCGCCCCCAGCGGCGGCCGACGCGAGCAGCATGAAAAACGAAACTGACCGCTGGGTTGGGCTGGAGTGGGACGCCGAGGGACGCCAGGATCTAGCCCGGGGCGGGTTCGTGGACCTTTCCCGCCGGCGACTGCGCAACATTTACCAGCAAGGCCAGCCCGGCCCCTGGTACCAATTGGAGACGGTCCATCCCCACTTCGTGGACGCGGTGGTGGTGTTGCTCTTTCATTCCCCCGGCCGGCAAGATCAGCCCTGGGTGCTCCTGCGGCGCTGCCTGCGGCCCAGCGTGGTCACCCGCCAGGAGAGCCGCCTGCAATCGCTGCTTGATCATGGTAAAACCTGGCCGTCGCGGCTTTGGGAGCTTCCGGCCGGCGGCATCGAACCCAGCGACCTGGAGCCCGGCGGCCTGGGGGTCAGGGGCCGTGCCCAGCAGGAGGCCTGGGAGGAGACCGGAATCCGGGTGCGGCGGAGCGATCTGCGCCCCCTGGGGCGGCCGATCTTCGTCGCCCCGGCCTTCTGCACCGAGCGGCTGCACTTTTTCGCCTGCGCGGTGGATCCCCGCCAGGCCCAGGAACCCGAAGGCGACGGCCATCCCTTGGAGGAAGGGGCCGAGCTGCGCTGGCTGCCCCTGCCCCGGGCCCTGGCCTGGTGCGACCGGGGCGAGATCATGGACAGCAAGACCGAGTTGGGTTTACGTCGTTTCGCGGCCTGGCGGGCCGCCGCCAGCGCCGGCAATCGCTAGGGGGAACTCTGCCCAAGGACCTAATCCCAGGCAAGGAGCGATCATGAAAAAGGCGTTAGTGATGTTCGTCATGGCGGCCGCCTTGGTGGCCTGCCTGACCGGAGTCGAACCATCTTTGGCCAAGGAGCCAGCCGGCGGCATCGCCGGGGTCTACGCCTCACCGCCGCGCTTCCAGATCTACGAGGCCCCCCGCCCCTATGGCGGATTGATCATGCTGGACACCCAGACCGGGGACTCCTACCAGCGGGTGATCGTCAACACCGCCCAGGGCATCGAGATCCGCTGGATCAAGCTGGACCGCAGCAAGGGCGTGCAGCCCAACGAAACCATTCTCTGGGAATAAATACCCTTCCGCACCACACGGTTTGACCAGCCGCCGGCCGGGGCTTGCGCGGCCGGCGGCGGACTTTTTCAGGCGCGGCAGGCCACGGCCTCGATCTCCACCCGGGCCCCAGGTTTGGGCAGGCCCGCCACCTGCACGCAAGAGCGGGCGGGGTATTCCGGGCTGTCCTGGAAATACTCGGCATAGACCTGGTTCACCACCGCGAAGTCGGACATATCTATCAAAAACACCGTGGTCTTGACCACCTGGGGCCAGTCCAGACCGGCGGCCAGCAGGCCGGCGTGCAGGTTGCGCATGGCCTGCGCAGTCTGAGTCGCGGTGTCGGCCCCGGCCAGCTCGCCGGTCTCGGGGCGCAGGCCCAGGCGACCGGAGAGGAAGCACAGGTCGCCAGCCCAACGGAAGGAGCTGTAGGGGCCGATGTTCTGGGCAGGAGTGATGGTGGCGCTCATGCGGGATCTCCTGGTGCGGCGGTCCGGCAATCTGTCAGCCGGACGGGGTGGTTGACGGGCGATGGCGGGCAATACCCCCTTCATCGCTTGACATGCCAGGGATGGCCTGGTAACTGTAGCATTTTCTGTCCCTTGTTGTGAATGAATGGGAGGCCCCAGGCACAACCATGATCGTGCAACCTGCCCCGGCGCCCCGCTTGGTGTTCAATTCCCAGCAAGTGGCCCGCGCCGTACACCGCTTGGCCCAAGGCATCCTGGAGCGGCACCCTGACCCCAGTCCTTTGGGGTTGGTGGGGGTGCATTCCGGCGGCGACCGCCTGGTGCGCCGGGTGGAAGGCGCCCTGGCCGAGCTTTTGGGCCGGCCCGGCCTGAACCTGGACAAGGGCCTGGTGGACATCAGCTTTTACCGCGACGACTACTCCCGCCTCAAGCAGACCCCCACCGTGCGCAACACCGACATCCCCTTTGACGTCGAGGGGCGCGATCTGGTGCTGATCGACGACGTGCTCTTCACCGGCCGCACCGTGCGCGCCGCCCTGGACGCCATCTTCTCCCAGGGCCGGCCGGCTCGGGTGGAGCTGGCGGTGCTGGTGGACCGCGGCCACCGCGAGTTTCCCATCGCGCCCGATTATTGCGGCCAGGTCCTGCCCACCCAGCGCCACCAGTCGGTCAACGTCTATCTGTTTGACAATCCCGCCCTGGATCACGCCATCCTGGAAGACCATAAATACCACACCGCCGCCTGAACCAGCCTAGGCAATCCTTGCCCTCCCCTGCCCCGTTCCGCCGTATCGTGGCAATTGCTGCCCATTACAGCGGACCGTTCACCAATCTTAACATGCTGCATTTTCATCATAATTACAAATAGTGCGGTTTTGGCATCCAATCTGCATGCTCGTGAGGCGACATCCCAAGGAGGATGAACATGAAGATCGAGAACAGCCTCTTCGCTTCCGAGATCCAGCGCCTGGCGCGGGGAGCTGGCCAGTCTTCCAGTCGGGAGACCGCCAACTTCTCCGACCTGCTGGCCAAGGCGGTGGCGAACGAGAACGTCAGCGACGGATCCCAGTTGGGGTGCCAGACCGTGGGTGAAGTCAGCCCGCCCCCGGCCCCCGAAAGCCAGCCCCCCCGCCCGACTCCGCCCTTGTGGTCGGAGCTCAACGGCCTTCTTGACAGCCTGGACTCCTACGCCCAGGCCCTGGGCAACCCCACCTGGAGTTTGAAGGAGCTGGAGCCCCTGGCCCAAGACCTGGAGGCCAAGGCCGACCAGTTGGAACAGGGCTTGGCCGCCCAACAGTTGGGCGGCGCGGGCAACCTCGCGGGGTTGATGCAGGAAGTGCTGGCACAGGCCCGGGTGGAAAGCATCAAGTTCCGGCGCGGCGACTACGTCTAGGAAGGGATGAGCCTCATGGAGCGCATCACCCTTAATTCGCTGCAAAATATTGCTAATGACTATTTGGGGGTCGGCCACCAGCGCAAACGCAATCCCGGCGCGGCCGAGAGCGAGGCCGCCAACCAGGCTCCGGCCCGGCCCACGGCCGAGAATCCGGTGCAGGCCGACAACCCCAGCCGGGTCTCGGCCTCGGCCCTGGCGGCGGATCTGGCCCAAACCTGGCCCCGGATGAATCAGGAAGAAGCGGCCCAGGCCCTGGACCAGACCCTGCCCCAGGTGGCGGCCAGCTCGCCCTGGAAACTGGCCGAGGTTCACGACCTCACCGAACGCAGCTTGGTGCCGCAGCCTTACGTGTAACGACTCGGGTTCCCCGGTCCGGGACGCTGGACCGACAACAAAAGGCGCAGGTCCCCTCCTACGCCGTACTTACGGCGGCCCCAACAGGCCGTCAGGCGGGCAAGGCAAACCCTTGCCCGCCGGCTTTTTGAGGAAGGTAAAGCGGGCGGTTAAGGGTTGGCGGGGAGCTTTTCCGCGTCCCGGGTGGCCAGGTCCAGTTCATGGGCCTTTTGCAGATTGAGCCACAACTGGGGGCCGGTTCCGAACCACTTGCCCAGGCGCAGGGCGGTGTCGGCCGAAATGGCCCGCTTACCGGCCAGGATCTGGCTGATCCGGTTGGCCGGCACGTGGATGGCGTGGGCCAACCGGGCGGCGCTCAGGCCCAGCTCGCTGAGCTCTTCGCCCAGGATTTCGCCGGGATGGATGGGGATGCGCGCCATGGCCGCCTTCCTCAAAATGGGGCTGTTATTTTTTTTCAACCCAAAGGATACTATTACTATCTTCCTGATTGCCAACATGTGGAGCCAATTTTTGCGAATCGTAACGATGAGCTGAAGGAGGAGCCAATGGGCAAAAAAGACAATGATGTCAAGGTAACCCCCAACCTCACGCCGCCAATTCTTGGCGGACTCCTGGGTGTCAAGAGTAACTACAAAGCCACGGACGGAAAAAATACCGCTTACGGAAGTTCCAAGACCGCTGCCAAGGACAACTTGAGAAAAAAAGCAAATAGCTGTGCCGTTTGAGCCTAACAAGCATTGTAAGGTGGGCTAAGACGTTCACGTCTGGCCGGGCAACGCTGAGCGAGCATCCGACCCCGTCTGGCTCACCTTACCCCTGCAGCCTCCGCACCCGCTGGTCCAACCCGGCGTAGCGCCGCACCGGCTGGGCGTTTTTGACCGCCTGGGCCAGGGCCGCCGGATGGCCCACCACCACCACCAGGCGCTTGCCCCGGGTCACGGCGGTGTAGAGTAGCGGCCGGTTGAGCATCACGAAGTGCTCCTGGCCCAGGGCCAGCACCACCACTGGGTACTCGCTGCCCTGGCTCTTGTGCACCGTGACCGCGTAGGCCAGGGTCAGGTCGTCGGCCTCGGCCGGGGTGTAGGTCAGCTCGCGGCCGGCCATCAGCACCCGGCAGCCCTCCTCCTCCAGGCCGGCCACCAGGCCCAGGTCGCCGTTGAAGACGTCCAGCTCGTAGTTGTTGCGCACCTGCATCACCTTGTCGCCCGGGGCCAGGCCCTCGGCCGCCCCGGCCCGGGGATTCAAGGCCGCGCGCAGGAGCTGGTTGAGGTGGGCGCAGCCCAACTGCCCCCGGTGCATGGGGGCCAGGACCTGGATATCCCGCACCGGGTCCAGCTTGAAGCGGGCCGGCAGGCGGGTCACCACCAGGTCGCGCACCAGCTCGGCGGCCTTGGCCGGGTCGGGCTCCTCCAGGAAGAAGAAGTCGGCCATCTGACCGGGCGGGGGCAGGAGCGGCATCTCGCCCAACAGGATGCGGTGGGCGTTGGCCACCAGCAGCCCGCCCTGGGCCTGGCGATGGATCTCGGTCAGGCGGGCCACCCGGGCCGCGCCGGAGTCCATCACCTGGCGGAAGACCAGGCCCGGCCCCACCGAGGGCAACTGGTCGGCGTCGCCCACCAGGAGCAGGCGGGTCTCGGGCCCCAGGGCCTCCAGGAGATGGGCCGCCAGCCAAAGGTCGAGCATCGAGCTTTCGTCCACCAGCACCAGGTCGGCGGCCAGGGGGTTTTCCGGCCCGCGCTGGAAGCGGTTCTCCTTGGGGCTGTATTCCAGCAGTCGGTGCAGGGTCATGGCCTCCAGGCCGGAGACCTCGGCCAGGCGCTTGGCAGCCCGGCCGGTGGGCGCGGCCAGCAGCACATGCATTCCCATGCGTTGCACGATGGTGACCAGAGCCTTGACCAGGGTGGTCTTGCCGGTGCCCGGCCCGCCGGTCAGGCCCCCCAGGCCGGCGGTCAACAGGCCCGCCAGGGCCGCGCGCTGGCTGGGCGAGGGCGCGAAGCGAAGGGCCTGGGAGACCCAGGCCAGGGCCTTCTCGGCCCGGTTGGGGGGCAGGAGCCCCGGCCGGCGGGCCAGCGCCGCCAGGGCCTGGGCCGCCCGTTCCTCCAGGACCTGGAAGCCGGTGAGGTAGACCGGCTGGTCGGGGCGGTCGGACTCCAGCACCAGGCGGCGGTCGTTGTGCAGCCGGGCGAAGGCCGGGCCCAAAAGCCCCCGCTCCACCCGCAGTTGGCGGGCGGCGGCCTCCATCAGCTCCTCGTAGGGCAGATAGACGTGCCCCTCCTCGCTGGCCTGGCTGAGGCTGTAGAGCAGGCCGGCCTGGAGGCGGGTGGGATGGTCGGCGGCCAGGCCGATGCTCTGGGCGATGCGGTCGGCGGTGGCGAAGCCGATGCCGCGCACGTCCTGGGCCAGGCGGTGAGGCTCGCTGCGCAACACCCCCAGGGTCCCGGCCCCGTATTGCCGCCAGATGCGCAGCGCGGTGGAGGCCGGCACGCCGTGGCCCTGGAGAAAGACCATCACCTCGCGCAGTTCGCCGTGGGCGGCCACCGCCTGGGCGATGACCGCGGCTTTTTTGCGGCCGATGCCGGGCACCTGGCGCAGGCGTTGGGGATCGTGCAGGATGATCTCCAGGGCCTCCACCCCCAGGGCCGCCACGATGGCCTCGGCCAGCTTGGGACCCACGCCCTTGACCAGGCCGCTGGCCAGGTAGCGCCGCACCCCCTCGGCGTCGCTGGGGGCCTGGGCCTGGACCTGGTCGGCCTCCACCTGGAGCCCGAACTTGGGGTGCAGGGTCTCCCGCCCACTGAAGCTGATCTCCATGCCCTCGCCGATGCCGGGCATCCGCCCCACCACCGCGATGGGCCCGGCCCGGCCCGGCACCTGGACCTTGGCCACGGTGTAGCCGTTCTCGGGGTTGCTGAAGGTGATGCGCGTCACCCGGCCCCGCAGGCTGACCTGTCCGGTGGGTCCGGTTGGCTCGGCCGGGCTCATGCCGTCCCGCCTTGGGGCGGCTGGCAGAGGCCGTGGCGGGCCAGGGGGCAGGCCCCGCCGGGGCACTCCGGTCCGGGTGGCAGCTCGGCCGGATCCATCGCCACGGGAAGGCGGGCGATCCGGCGTCCGGCCTCCATCAGATCGGCCCGCCACCGTTCCAGGTCACTGGCGCTGAACACCAGCTCGCGCCAGAAGGTCTCCTGCCGGCCCAGAAAGATCAGCGCGGCCCGGGGTGGCGGGTCGGGCCGTCCCAGGCCCAGCCAGACCGCCAGGGTGTAGAGGGCCATCTGGGGGCGGTATTTCTCGGGTTCGGGATGGTCGCTGACCTTGTAGTCCACGATCAGCGGCGGCTCGTCGTCCGGCAATAGCAACAGGTCGATCTCGCCGATCAATTCCAGCTCCGGGCCAGCCGGTTCACAATCCAGAAGCAGGCTGAAGGGCTCCTCCCGCCGCACCTGGTGGGGCTCGAGGCGCGCGATGATGTCCGGCAACGCGGTCTGCCACCAACCCTCCACCCGCCGCTGGACGGCTTGGCGCAGCTCCGGCTCCAGGCCCAGGGCCTCCAGGGCCGGGGGGATGGCCAGGGGGCCGGCCCAGAGATCGATCCGCTCCAGCAGACGGTGGACCTGACTGCCCAACTCCGCCGCCCCACCCTGCCCCGCCCCGGTTTGGCCCGGCGGGCCGGCCAGACTGGCGGTGTCCAGGCCCCAGCGCCGGGTAAACCAATAGCGCCGGGGGCAGGCCAGCCAGTCCTCGATGCCGCTGACCGACTCCTGCACCCGGCCCAGGGGGCGGGAAGGATGCTCCAGACAGCGGCGCACCAGTTCCCGGCCCTGCCCGGCCCGGGGGCCGGGCGCGACGGGCAAAAGGTCCGGTCCCAGGCCGGAGTCAGGGCCGGCGACCGGGGCGCTGGCCCCGGCCCCATCGTCCGGCCCCAGGATGACCACCGCCGGGTCGGTCAGCACCGCGGTTTCGATCCAGGGCCGCCAGCGGCCGGGGTAGTTTTTGGCTTGACCGCCATGTAGGCAGAAGATCAGGCGCTCGCGCGCCCGGGTGCAGGCCACGTAAAAAAGGCGCGCGCTCTCGGCCGCGGCCAGGGCCTGCTGGCGCTGGGCCGCGGCCCTGGTCAGGGGGGTGGGTTGCCACCGGCCCGACAAATGGTCGAAAACCTTGACCGCCAGCACCCCGTCCGACCCCATGGTCAACTGGCCGCCGCCCCCGCCGGGCGGGCTGTCCAGGTCGGGCAGGGCCACGATGGGGAACTCCAGGCCCTTGGCCTGGTGGATGGTCATCAGGCGGATCACGTCCGCGCCCTCGCCCAACAGGGGGGCCTGGGCGTCGTCCGGGGGGGACTCCACCAGGGCCTGGAGGTCGCGGACAAAGCCCTCCACCCCGCTCCGGCCGGCTGCGCGGGCGCCCTCCAACAGCTTGCGCAGATTGGCGATTTTCTGTTCGCCCCCCGCTCCGGCCGCCAAGAGCGGCACCAGGTCGCCGGCCGCCAGGAGCTCCTCCACCAGCTCGGCCGGGGTCAGCCGCCGGGCCAGGCGGCGCAGGCGTCCCAGGGATCGCCGGGCCGCCCGCCAGGCCTCGGCCTGCTCCGGCCCCAGCCAGTCCGGCAGCTCCAGGCCCTGCGCCAAGGCCCGATTCAGGCCCAGGGCCTGGCCAGGGGCGGGCTGGGCCAGCCAGACCAGGGCCTCGTCGCTGAGGCCCACCCCGGGCGAGCGCAGCCAGCCGGCCAGGGCCAGGTCGTCGTCCGGATCCAAGGTCGCGCGCAGGCCCAGCAGCAGGTCGCCAATCTCCGGGCAGGCGTAGAAGCCCCGGCCGCGCACGGTGTAAAAGTCCAAACCCGCCTCGCGCAGGGCCTGCTCGTAGATGTCCACCTGGCGCAGCTTGCGAAACAAGAGCGCGATGTCGCCGGGGCGGGCGCCGGCGGCCAAGATCCGGTCCAGGTGGGCGGCCAGGTTCCGGGCCTCCAGCCGCCGCCAGACGGCCAGGGGCAGCGTCTCCTCTTCCGGGGCCAGACCGGAGATGTCCAGCACCTCCAAGACCGGTTCAGCGCTGGGGACATAGCTGGCCCGGGCGGTCTGGGAGTCGTGGTCGGCCCACTGGACAAAGGCCCCGGGCGCGTGCTCCTCCAGGTCGTCGCCGGAAAAGACCACGGGGAACAGGCGGTTGAAGAACTCCACCAGCTCCGGCCGCGAGCGGTAATTATTGGGCAGCGCCGCCAGTTGGCCCGCGCCGTCGGCGAAATGCCGCATCACCCGGCCGAACTCGGTCAGGTCCGCGCCTCGGAAGGCGTAGATGGACTGCTTGCGGTCGCCCACCAGCAGGCAGCGCACCTCACCGTCGCCGGGCTGGTCCAGTCCGGTGAGCACCTGGACCAGGCGCCCTTGCACCGGGTTCACGTCCTGGTACTCGTCCACCAGCACCGCCCGATGGCGGGCGCGCAGGACCTCCCGCACCTGGGTCTGGGTCTCCAATAGCTCCAGGGCGCGGAGCAGGAGATGGTCGAAGGACAGGGCCGAACGCCGGAGCAACTCGCGCTCCAGGTCCGCGGCCACGCCCTGGGCCAGATCCAGGAGGTCCTCCACCCGCTGGCGGGCTTCCGGCACCATCGCCAACTCGGCCAGGCCCTGGGCCGCCTCCAGGGCCGCGTCCTTGAGGGGCTTGGCCTTGCCCCAGTTACCGCCCAACAGCGCCAGCACCCGTTCCAGGCGCTGGGGGTCCGGGCCTTCTCCCGCCCAGAGAGCGCCGCCCTTCTCGGCTAAAATATCTTTAAGTTCAAGTATGCTACTTGCAAACTTAGTATTTTGGTTTAACCTTCCCGCCTCCAAATCCCGGACCATCTCCGCCACCGCCAGCTCCACCCGCCGGGCCAGCTCCGGGCCGGTGGCCAGGGCGGCGTCATGCGCGGCCAGGCTGGCGGCCCGGGCCTGGTCGATGGTCAGGCCCTGGGTGGCCAACTGGGCCAACAGCCCGGTCAGGCGCTCGGAGATCCCGCCCAGGGACCAGTCGCGCAACAGGCGCAGCAGACCGGGCTGGGCCTCGCGCAGCAGGGGGCGCAGGTGGTCGGCGATGACCTCGGCCACCAGCTCGGCGTAAGCATCCTGGTCCAGCACCGCGAACTCCGGGTCCAGGCCCAGGAGCGCGCCGTGCTCGCGCAGGAGCTGGGCGCAGAAGCTATGGATGGTGCTGATGGGAGCCCACTCCACCCGGGCCAAGAGCGCGGCCCAGTCCGGTCCCGGCGCGCCCTCCCGGGCCAGGGCGCCCACCGCCTGGGCCACCCGGAGGCGCATCTCCAGAGCCGCCTTCTCGGTGAAGGTAATGGCCACGATGGCCTCGGGCGGCAGGGGCTCCGCCCCGCCCTCCCCGGCCAAAAGGCCCAGGTAGGTGCCCACCAGGTGATAGGTCTTGCCCGCCCCCGCCCCGGCGGTCAGGCAGAGGTTGCCGGTCAGGGCCTGCATCTCGGGCCGGTTATCAGGCATCCTCGCCCTCCCCGGTCTGATCCGGGACCTGGGTGAGCACCCGGGCGCGGCAGACCAGGCGATAGGGGCAGAACCCGCAATGCTCCTTCTCCGGCCGGGCCACGAAGTCCCCGCCCGCCAGGCGATTCCAGAGCTCGGCCACGGCGTTGTAGAGGTTGATCTCGCCGCTCCGGGCCAATTCCGCCCGGCGGCCGGGATCGCTCTCCAGGAAGGCGTCGCCCGGCGGCAGGGGGCGGGTCGGCACCACCTTTTCCCGTGGCCGCAGGGTGTTGACCAGACGTCCCTGGAGACCGCCCCCGGGCCAGCCCACGGCCTGGACGGCGGCGGCCAGGTAGATGGGCAACTGGAAGTTCGTGAGCTCCGTCTCCGGCGATTTGGGCGGTCTTTCCGGGGGATAGGCCTGTCGACGCAGCTTGCTGTGGTTGCGGGAGTGCTTGTAATCGGTGACCCGCACCGCCTCGGCCGTGCGCTCCAGGCGGTCGATGCGACCGCTGAAGACGAGGGGCGGTCCCTGGTCCACGGCCAACGCCAGACCGATCTGATCCAGCTCCCGCTCCAGGCCCACCACCTGCCAGCCGGCCAGGGCCTCCTCCTCGCGCCGCAGCACCTCGGTCAGCCCCGCCAGCAACACCTCGCGCCGGGCCTGGTTCACGCTGGGGTGCCCAGAGCGGCCAGCCTGGCGCAAGGCCGCCTCGGCCTGGTCCAGGCAGGCCGCCAGGCGGGGGCCGGGATCATTGGAATCACGAGGCGGGGCCGAGGTGTCTTCGGCGAAATACAGGGCCAGGGCGCGATGGACCCACACGCCCTCCCCCGCCGCGTCCAGGTCCCAGGTGGGCGACTCGGGTTCGTCCAGCCGCAACATCCGCCCCAACCACCAAGCCTGGGGACAGGTAACGTAAGCCTCCAAGGAGGTTGGCGAGAGCTTGCGCCACTCCGGCCGGGCCAGCAGCGCGGCCAGATGGGCGACCGCCGACGGGCTGGTCATGCGGCCGCTGAAGGCGTCGGCCGCGCCCACTCGCTCCGGGATGGGCAGTAGGTCCAGGGCCTGGCGGCGCTCCTCTTGCCGCGCCCGCAGGACCAATCCCCGCCAGCGCTGGGCCGAGGCTGGGTCGCGGGCCAGCTCGGCCAGGACGGCGGCGGCCAACTCGCGCTCGTCCGCCGCCGCGCCAGGGGAGAGCAGCGCCCGGGTCAGGCCACCCCAGAGGGCCAGGGGCTCCCGGGCCTTGGCCAAATCCGGCAGGCGGCCGAAGGCTCCCCCCTGATCCGGCTCCTGAACGCCGTGGCGGTCGGCCAGCTCCTGAAAGACAAAGCTGGGGCGCAGCTCGCGGCCGGCCTCGTCCGCCGCCGCGCAGGAGAGCCAAGCCCCCCGCCCCACCCCGGCCAGCAGCAGGCCCAGGCGCAACACCTGGCCGCCGTACTCCTCCTCCTCGGTGCGCCAGACCGGCAGTCCAGCCCGCCGACCCAGGGCCAACCGTTCTTCCGGAGCCAGGAGGTGGGCCGCCGGCCGGGGCGGGAACTCGTCTTGGTTGAGACCGCCGGCCAGGAGATAGGCCGGGCGCAGGCCCAGGGTGTCCTCCAGCCGCAGCACCGCCACTGCGCCCCGCGTCCCGCCGCCATCGGCCAGGCTGACCCCGGAAAAACCCTCGCGCGCCAGGGCCAGGCAGCGCCCCGGGGTCAGGGCCTGACTGGCCCCCACCTGGCGAGCGGCCCGGGAAAGCTGGGCCAAGGCCACGCCCAAGGCGCTGGCCGCGGCTTGGTCCCGCACCCAGATCGCCCCGTCCCGGCCGGGCAAGGCCTTCTGGGCTGGCGCGTGGCGGGAGATCTGTCGCCAAAGCTCTTGCAGTCCAGCCAGATAGCTGGCCAGGTCCTGGGTGCGCTCCAGGCCCAGGCCGGTCAGGGCCTCTCGCAGGCCCGAGCAGAGCCGGGCCAGGCGGGCGTCATTCTCTCCTCGCCGGGCCAGCAGCTCCGCCGCCGGGGTCTCGCGGCCGTCCACATAGCCCGCCCGGGCCAGGCGGCGGCTGGCCCCGGCGGGGGGCTGGCCATCGCCCAACAGCCAGGCGGTCAAGGCCGGAGCCAGGTAGGGCGACTCCAACACCTGGCCCAACTCGGCTCGGGGATAGCCCTTGAGCGGCAGCTCGGCCAGGGTCAGGAAGGCCAGGGTCAGGGGCGTGGAGCCCAGGGGCAGGCCCCGCCGGAAAAAGAGCGGCAGGTTCAGGCGGTGGGCCACGTCGGCCGCCATCGGGCCATAAAGCGAGAGGTCGGGGAAGACCAGAGCGATTTCATGGGGCTGAACGCCGGATTCCACCAGGTCAAGAGCCTGGGAGACCAGGGCCTCCACCTCGGCGTAGCGCCCGCCGGCCCGCCAGAGGGTCAACCCGGAGGCGGGCGCGTCCGCGGGCGAAAGGTCGAGCAGCCCCAAACCCGTCCCGGCCAGAAGGCCTCCCTCCCGGGCCGGGTCGCGCCAGGTTACCTCCAGTTCACCCAGGCGGCCCGACTCCAGGGCCTCGGCCGTGGCCCGCAGCAGCTGCCAGACCCCGGGCCGGCCGGCGCGGGGCTCGCTGAGCCCGAACTCCACCTCGATGGCCAAGAAGGCGGACAGGGCTTGCAACAGGCGCAGGTCCAGAGGGCGCAGCCATAGGGTCTGGCAGACCTTGAGGTTGCTCACCCCGGCCAGGCAGCCCGGCCGCCAGCCGGTCCGAAGACGCAGTTCGGCCTGGGCCAGGAGGTCGGCCTCGTCGGCCAGGGACAGTTCCTCCAGCCGGGCCTGATACTGGGCCAGCAAGCCGGCCAGGCCAGCCAGGCGCTCGCCGCCCAGTTTCCTGGCCAGCTCCGCCACCGGCCCCGGCCCCAGACCGGCGGCCTTGACCTGCACCAACAGCCGCCAGAGGCGGTGGGGCAGCCTGCGGCTGGCCGAGGGGCCCTGCAGCCAGGCCTGGGGCCAGTCCCCGGCCCGCAGGAGGTCATGCAGCAGCAGCGGCCCGGCCAGTTCGGCCAGGGGAGTCAGTCCGTCACGGGGCCGGTCGGAGAGCATTCGCCCCAAAAGACCGAACTGGCCCTCGAAGGTGAACAAGGGCGGTGCCAAGAGCAACCCGCCGGGGGCGGCGCGGCCCAGGGCGCGGCGGCGGTCCTCCAAGGCCAGGCGCGAGGGCCAGACCTCGGCCAGGAGCCCGCCCCGGTTCACCGCACCCTCCGGGCCAGTTCCAGCACCGTGTTCACATAGGTCTGGCTGTGGTTGTACTCGTGCACCACCGCGTATTGCCCGGCCCGGTCCAGGCCGGGCCGCCAGCCGTGGGCCTGGAGGTAGACCGCCACGCTGAGGATGGCGTCCTCCACCCGGTTGAGGTCCACCCGACCGTCGCGGTCGCCGTCCGCGCCCCACCTCAACACGCTGGTGGGCACGAACTGGGCCATGCCCAGGGCTCCGGCCGGGGAGCCGCGGTAACTGGCGGCCGGACGACGGTCGCGGGCGGCCAGGCGCATCAGCCCCACCAGCTCCTCCCGGGCCCAGGCCGCCCGCTTGACGAACCGGGCCTGGCACTCGGCGCCGCCCAGGTAGTCCCGCTGGTTGGCCGGCCAGACCGGGGCCAGGCGGGCCAGGGCCGCCGGTTGGTCCAGAACGGCCTGGGAGGCCAACACATTGAGGGTCGGCCAACGGCCGGTGTAGCTGCCCAGGCCGGATTCCACGCTGATGATGGCCACCACCACCTCCGGGGGAACCCCGGTGCGGTCTGACGCCGCCTTCAGCTTGGCGGCGTGGCGCTGTTTGAACTTGCGGGTCTGGCTCACGTTGCCTGGCGTCAGAAACTGGCCATAGTCCAGGGTGCGCTCGTGACGGGCCAGCAGATTAGCCAGGAGCTTGGCCTCGAAGCGCAGCCCGGGTTGGGCCAGGAGGGCGTCGACCTGGGCCGAGGGAAAGCCCTGGGCCAGGAGATGGGGCCGCAGAACCGCGAAGATGGCGTCGCCGGCCTGGGCTGCCGGGGCCAGGCACAGCCCGGTGAATAGCCAAAACAGGCCAGCCAGGATCAGATGGCGGCCCTGGTGGTGGTTAAACGCGGTGGCCCTGTCGCTGCGGCGCAATTTCTGCTAACCTTCGCTCGGTGATGAGCGCCTGGGTGAAGGGGAGGATTGGCCCTTGTCGTTTTCGGACGACCATATCATAAGCCAAAAGCCGTATCGACTGCGTTGGGGCGACTGGCGGGTGGCCGCGCCGATCCAGGTCCATGTCGGCGCGGCGGCGGTGTATGAGGACCAACGCCAGGAGGATCTGGCCGCCGGCCGCAGCCCGGGCGGGCAGATGCCCATGCACTTCCAACTGGACGGCGGTCTGCACGAGACCGCCCAGGCCATCCTGCGCCTGCGCGACGACGAATCCAACCTGGTGGAGGTCACCTACCTGGCCTGCCTGATGGAGGCCCTGGTCAACACCCCCTGCGCCATCCTGCGCACCGACCTCATCCGCCGGGTCTACCAGGAGGTGGACCGCCTTTCCGAACGTCTGGCCCTGCGCTGGCGGGGCCGGGCCGAGCGCTTCCTGCTGCCCTTGAACCGCGACGCCCTGGATCCCCAGGCCTTTGTCCGCCGGGTGGCCCCCCTGGACAACCTCCAGGAGTTCTTCCAGGCCCTGCGCGAGATCGCCCAGGAACGCCACCAGGACCTGGCCAAGAACTACGTGATCTACTATCCCCGCCGCCTGACGCTGTAGCGCACCGCCCGCGCCAACTCAACTCGTCATCCCTGACGCTAGTTACATTTTGCCGTTGCGATCGCAGGCGGGCAACCTGTTGTCCCCGGCCCCCGCCAGCGCCCTTTGGAGAAAGGCGCTTCCTAAAAACTCCGCCAGCGCGGCTCGGCCAGCAGCAGCGGATTGGCGCGGGGATCGCCTGGCACTCCCAACAGCCAGGGCCGCGCGCCGGGCTTGATCTCCCCCAATTCCTGGCCCAGGCCCAGGAGGCGGGCCGCCCGGCTGGTGGCGGCCCGGAAGACCGTGGCCGGCTTGACCCCGGCCTCCAGCCAGAGGGCCATCTCGCGGAAGACCGCCGCGCCATGCTCCAGGCCGTAGGATCCGGCGTCGGTGCCCAACACCAGGTTCACCCCCAGCGCCTCGGCCCGGCGCACCGCCTCCAACTGGCCGGCCAGGATTCGGCGCAGGTTGTCCCGCACGGTTTGGTCGTGGCGGCCCTCCGGGTCCAGGGCGTGGGCCGCCACCGCCGCGCAGGTGGGAATCCAGGCTGTTCCCTGGCGGGCCATGCGCTCCAGCAGCTCCGGGCCCATGAAGAAGCCATGCTCGATGGAGTCCACCCCGGCCGTCAGGCAGGCCTCCACCGCCGCGGGGCCGTTGGCGTGGGCCGCCACCGGCAGGCCGGCCTCCTGGGCGGCCTGGGTGGCGGCGGCGATCTCGTCCGGACTCAGGGCCAGGTGGTGCAGCACCCCGCCCACCCGGTCGAAGTCCAGCAGCCCACTGACGAAAAGCTTGACCACCCCCGCCCCGGCCCTGGCCCGCTCCCAGGCGGCCTGGGCCATGGCCCCCGGGCCGGCCAGGGGCTGGGCCAACCAGCAGCCGCCCTCCCCCGCCGCCCCCAGCCCAGGGCCGGAGTTGACCACCCAGGGCGGGTGTTGCCTATTGCCTCGGGGCGTGGCCAGCCCGGGCTGGTGGCCCAGGTCGCGCACCGCCGCCACCCCGGCGGACAGCGCGCTTGTCAGGTTGGCTTCCGGCGCGCCGCCCAGACGCAGGTGGACATGGGCGTCCAGGGGCGCGGGCGTCAACCACAACCCCGGCAGGGGTAGACGCCGGGCCGGAGCCTCCAGGGCGGCCCGGCCCAGGGCCTGGATCCGCCCCCCGGCCACCAGCACCGCCGGCGGCCCCTCGACCCCCTCCGCCCCGGCCAGCCCCTCGGCCAGCAAACAGACCGGGTGGTGTCGCGGGGAGAAGAACTCGCGCGGGGGCAGATCGCCCATCATTATCCCTAGGCCGCCAGGCGCTGGACCAAGGCCGCGAACTGCCGGCCGTAGCGCTGGCACTCCTCCAACACCCGCTGGTCCGGCGCGCCGATGGCCAGCGGGCCCAGGTGTCCGCCTTTGCGCAGCCCCTGCACCACCATGCCGTGAATCAGCATCGCGGTGACCAGCATGTTCAGGGCCAGCTCGCCGCAGCCGCCGATCCCGCCGGTGCTGACAAAGGCCCCGCCGGGTTTGCCCTCCAGCTCGGCCTTGCCGAACAGGGGGATCGACTCGTCGATGAACTGTTTCATCGGCGCGGAGACATTGCCGAAATAGCAGGGCGAGCCCAGCAGCAGGCCGTCGGCGGAGCGCAGGTCGTCCAGGTTGGCCTCGGCCACCTTTTTGAGCACCACCGCGCAGCCGGCCTCCTTCACCGCCTGGGCCAGCGCCTCGGCCATCTGGCGGGTGTTGCCGCCGTGGGAATGATAAACGATCAGGACTTGAGCCATGGTGAGCCTCCCTGGGTGGGAACGATCAACTCCATCTATTATAAAACCTCGGCCCGCGGGGGAAAGCCCCCCCGGGCCGGTTGACAGCCTTGACAGGGACGGGGCGCTCAGTCCCGGGGCTCCTCCCCCTCCTGGACCTCGATCAGGTTCTGGGACTGTCCCTCGGGCAGGCGCTCCATGGCGCCGCCCTCGCCGGCGGTCATCACCGCCTGCTCGTGGACCTTCATGGCGCCGTCGACCACCCCGCCCGGCTCGATGCACAGGCTGCGGGCCAGGAGGTTGCCGTGGACCCACCCCTTGTTCTTGATGATGACCCGGTTGCCGACGATGTTGCCCTCGATGCCGCCCTCCACCACCAGGACGTCCTGGCTGTAAAGGTCGCCCCGGATGAAGGTTCCCGCCGAGAGCACGGTCAGTTTGTTACCCGCCAAGATTCACTCCTCGACCGCCAGGCGCACGTGACCCATGGCCTGTTGGTCGCGCAGCACCACCAGCCGCAGGCCGTCCTGGCCCCGGACCCGGGCGCGCGCCTGTTTGCAGGGCGTGGCGTCTATCGCGATCCGCCCGCCTTCCAGGGGCTCCATTCGGCCCTGGCAATCCAGGGCCAGGCGCAATTCCTGGCCAGATCGGACGTTGCTTTTAACATCCATCAACTCCAGGCGCTCCGTGCCCCGGGTCCGCACCGTTTCGCCGTTATGATACACCAATTTGTGTCCGTCCTGGTGACGCAGCACCAGATAATCCAACCGGGCCGGAACCACCTCCACCCCGATGTCGGCCAACTCCTTGCCACCCTGGCTGGCCAGGACCCGGTAGCATTCCATCCCGGGGGTCTTGCCGTTTCCGCAGGTGGAATAGCGGTCCATCAGGTCGTGGGCGGTGTCGATGGTGTGCCCCCGGTCCTCGCCCTGGTTGGGGCGGCCACTGGGCACGTAGCCCTTGAAGTTGACTTGCACGTCGGCCTGGTTGGGCAGGTTGGAGATCACGTCCAGAAGCACCATGCGATCGCCCTTGACCACCTGGAGAGTCTCCCCGGCCGCCACCAGGTGGCGCTGGCCCTCCACCTCCACCAGGAAATAGAAAAGCCGGCTGCGCAACCCGGCCACGGCCGAGGCCCGCGGGCTGACCTCCAGGCGGATCTCGCCTATGCTGTGGTTGTCCTTGCGCACCACCACGCTGGTGGGCTGGCGGATCACGAACCATTGGCGCAGGTCGTTGACGCTGCCTAGCCCCCGCAGGTCGCAGGTCAGGCCGCGCTCGTAGTTGGCCTCGATGTGCTGCACCATCACCCGATCGCCGGGGGCCACGGTGAGCTGGCCCGAGGCCGAGACCACCACCGGCGGCTGGTCGTTGACCTGCACCACCAGGTACTTAAGTTGGGGCTTGGGCAGGTTGCTGCCCGGAGTCTCGGGGATGATGCCCAACTCCTCCATGAAAGCGTTGATCACCAGGTTGTGATGGCGGATTTTCAGGGCCTCGCTGGGCAGCGACTTGCTGGTCTCCACCCCGAAGGCTGGGATGTGCAGCCGGGTCAGGGCATAGAAGGTGGCCGAGAGCCGTTGCTCCTTGTTGGGGCTGTCCGGGGCGGCCGTGCGGTGGTTATTGAACAAGAGTTTGTAATTAGGGTCTTCGATCTGGGCGTTGACCTTGGATAGCACCCGTTGCGCCATTTGCTCCAGGTCTAGGGTGCGTCCGTCGGGCAGGCGATAGCGGTCGGTGTCGGCGATGACCGACTGGCCGAAACGATTGGGGTTGGCCAGGGGCCCTTCCCAACGCGGGCGGTAGAAGCCGCTGCCGTCGTGGAGGTTCAAAAGCATGTCGCTTTGGGCCATCAGCGACTTGAGCACCTCCACGATCTGCTTGTGGCGCTTGGCGGTGACCGGATCGCCGAACTGGCGGTTCATGTCTCCGTCCGGTCCCCGGTGATTGAGCATGATGGAATATAGATTGGCCCGTGGCACCACGATCAGGTTGCCTTGTTGCAGGGAGATGTCGGCGTAGAGATCGGCCGAGAGGAAGCCGCCTGGCTCGTCGCCCTGGATGCCGCCGATCAGCATCAGGGTCTTGCCGTCCCGGGCTCCGTAGACCCGGTAGACGTTCAGCTCGTTGGGGGTGTCGGCGAAGTAGACCTGATGCTCGTGCCCCGGGCGGGTGGGAGGG
>JAIWNN010000101.1 GCA_020216805.1 Desulfarculus sp.
TGCGCACCATCGCCACCCGCGCCCGGCGCCAAAACCTCGACCTGAAGGTCATGGACCTCACCCAACTCGTCACCATGGCCTTGGAATGATCAACATCAAGGAACAATCATCAGCCGCGGGCCGTCGCGCGCCGGCCCGGAAAGGAAGGCAGCAATGGGCATCGTGACCATATCACGCCAGGTGGGCAGCTTCGGCGACGAGATCGCCGCCCTGGCCGCCCGCAAGCTGGGCTATGAGCACATCGATCGCGAGCACGTCCACCGGCTGGCCCAAGGCTGCGACGACCAGTTCCGCCAGGCCTGCCTGGCCTACGAGTCCGAGACCAAGCCCCACGGCTTCTTCGAGCGCCTGGCCTTCAGCAACCCCGCCCACGCGGCGCTCTTCGCCAGCCTCAACTATGAGCTGGCCAAGAAGGGCGACGTGGTGATGGTGGGGCGAGGGGCCCAGGTGGTGCTGGGTCACCTGCCGGGGGTGCTCAAGGTGCGGGTGGTGGCCCCCAGCGAGGTGCGGGTGGAGCGGGTGGCGCGGCGCATGAACCTATCCCTGGAGGACGCGCGGGAGTTCGTGCGCAAATTCGACCATGAACGCCGCGTCCTGTTGGAGGCGGTCTTCGAGTACGATCTGTTCGACTGGAAAAACTTCGACCTGGTGATCAACACCGCCGCCCTGACCGTCGAGGACGCGGCCGACATGATCGTGCTGGCGGCCGAGCGTCTGGCCCCTCGTTACGACCAGGCCAAGATGGCCGCGGTGCTGGGGAACCTGGCCTTCGCCAAACGGGTGGAGAGCGCGGTCAAGAAGCAGGTGGAGACCCTCTACTCCCAGGACATCGTGGTCACCGCCGACGACCAGGGGGTGGTGGTGCTGCGCGGCCTGGTCTCCGACCCGCGCAGCAAGGCCCTGGCCGGCGAGGCGGCGGCCAAGGTCCAGGGCGTCACGCGGGTGGTCAACAACCTCACCACCACCCAGTACAGCGTTTAGGCTTCTCGCGGCCAACCGACCAAGGGCCGGGCCCTGCGCGGGGCACCGGCCCGGTTCGTGGCGAGACTGGCGCGGGACGAACTACTTGGCGGCCATGGCCGCCACGATCTCCTGGGCCCGGGCCATGGCCTGGGGCAAGCCGTCGGGGTTCTGGCCGCCGGCCTGGGCCAGGTCCGGCCGGCCGCCGCCGCCGCCGCCCACCAGCGGGGCCAGCTCCTTGACGATGTTGCCGGCGTGGAAGCGGCCGGTCAGGTCCTTGGTGACCAGGGCCAGGAGCAGGGCCTTGCCCTCGGCCGCCGCGCCGAGGACCACCACCCCCGAACCGATGCGCTCGCGCAGGTTGTCGGCCAGCTCGCGCATGGCCTTGGGGCTGTCGATCTCCACCTGGGTGACCAGGGCCTTGACCCCGCCCACCTCCCGGGCCTCGGCCAACAGGTCGCGGGATCCGGCTCCGGCCAACCGGGCCTTGAGGCTCTCCAGCTCCTTCTCGCGCTCCTTGATGGCCGCCTGGAGCTTGACCGCCCGCTCGGCCACCTCGGAGCGGGGGCACTTCAGGGCCGCCGCCGCCGCGCCGAGCTGGTCCTCCAGGGCCAGGAAGGCCTCCAGGGCCGCCGCCCCGGTCAGGGCCTCCACCCGTCGCACCCCGGCCGCCACCGAGGACTCGGTCACGATCTTGAACAGGCCGATGTCGCCGGTGCGGGCGGTGTGGGTGCCGCCGCAGAGCTCCTTGCTGATCCCCGGCACCTCCACCAGGCGCACCTGGTCGCCGTAGCGCTCCTCGAAAAGCGCCATCGCCCCGCTGGCCATGGCCTCATCGATGCCCATCACGGTGGTGGTCAGGGGGAGGTTTTGCCGGATGCCGGCGTTGACCGTCCGCTCCACCGCCCGGATCTCCTCCGGGGTGAGCGCCTGGAAATGGCTGAAGTCAAAACGCAGGCGCTCGGGCGAGACCAGGGAGCCGGCCTGCTTGACGTGCTCCCCCAGGTGCTGGCGCAAGGCGGCGTGCAAAAGGTGGGTGGCGCTGTGGTTGGCGGCGGTGGCCGCCCGGGCGGTGGGATCCACCTTGAGGAGCAGATCCTCGCCCATGGCGATGACGCCCTCCAGCACCTCCACGTGGTGCACGATCACCTCGCCGCCGGGCTTGGTGGTGTCGACCACCCTGGCCCGGCCCCGGGGTCCGACGATCTCGCCCAGGTCGCCCACCTGGCCGCCGGCCTCGCCATAGAAGGGCGTGGCGGCGAAGATCAGCTCGGCCCTCTGGCCCAGGCCCACCGCCTCCACCGGCTCGCCCTCCACCAGGATCAGGGCCGCCCGCCCGTTGGCCTCCAGGCCGTCGTAGCCCAGGAAGGCGGTGCGGAAGCCTTGCGCGCGCAGCGCCGTCAGGGCCGGGGGCAGCTCGTCCTCGCCAGAGCCCTTCCAGGCCGCGCGGCTGCGGGTCTTTTGCTGGGCCATGGCCGCGTCGAAGCCGGCCTCGTCCACCCCGAACCCCTCCTCGGCCACGATGGTCATGGTCAGATCCAGGGGGAAGCCGTAAGTGTCGTAGAGCTTGAAGGCCATGTCGCCGGAGAGCGTCCGCCGGCCCTGGGCCTTGGCCTCGGCCAGGGCGTCGTTGAGCAGGCGCAGGCCGGTGTCCAGGGTCTCGCCGAAGCGCTCCTCCTCGCTCTGGACCACCTTGGCGATGAAGACCCGGGCCTCGTGCAGGGCGGGATAGGCGGTTCGCATGTGATCGATGACGGTCATGGCCACCTGGTGCAGGAAGGGTCGGGTCAGCCCCAGCTTGCGGCCATGGCGGGCGGCCCGGCGCAGGATGCGGCGCAACACGTAGCCCCGGCCCTCGTTGCTGGGCAGGATGCCGTCGCCCACCAGGAAGGCGCAGGCCCTTGCATGGTCGGCGATGACGCGCAGGCTGGTGTCGCTGGTGGCGTCGGCGCCGTAGGCCACCCCGGCCAGCTCGCCGGCGTGGCGCAGGATGGGGGTGAACAGGTCGCTGTCGTAGTTGGAGAGCTTGCCCTGGCAGACCGCGCTGATGCGCTCCAGGCCCATGCCGGTGTCGATGCTGGGCCGGGGCAGGGGGTTCATGGCCCCGGATGCGTCGCGGTTGTATTGCATGAAGACCAGGTTCCACAGCTCCAGGTAGCGGTCGCAGTCGCAGCCCACGTGGCAGTCGTGGGAACGGCAGCCCACCTCCGGGCCCTGGTCGATGTGGATCTCCGAGCAGGGGCCGCAGGGCCCCGTGTCGCCCATGGCCCAGAAGTTGTCCTTGTCGCCCAGGCGCACGATGCGCTCGGGCCTGACCCCCACCTCTCGCTCCCAGATCTCCGCCGCCTGGTCGTCGTTTTCGTGCACGCTGACCCAGAGGTCCTTGGGGTCCAGGCCGTAGCCCTGGGTGAGCAGCTCCCAGGCATAAGTGATGGCCTGTTCCTTGAAGTAGTCGCCGAAGCTGAAGTTGCCCAGCATCTCGAAGAAGGTGTGGTGGCGGGGGGTGAAGCCCACGTTCTCCAGGTCGTTGTGCTTGCCCGAGGCCCGGAAGCACTTCTGGCAGGTGGTGGCCCGGGTGTATTCGCGCTTCTCCTGGCCCAGGAAGACCTGCTTGAACTGCACCATGCCCGCGTTGGCGAACAGCAGGCTGGGGTCGTCCTTGGGCACCAACGGCCCGCTGGCGACCACTTGGTGGCCCTTGCCCTTGAAGTAGTTCAGGAACAGGTCGCGCAGTTCGTTGCCGGTCTTGGCCATGTCACGATCTCCAACAGGTCATCTGGTGAGGTTGGCGACCAACGCGTTGAACTCTATTGTCGCCCAACAGGTTTTCGCCAACTGATGCCCGATCTGCCTCCAGGTGGCGTTGATGATCTTCATTCCCTTTTCTTGCAGCTTCTCGACTGCCGGAACGTAGTCTCCGTCGCTGGAAACCAATATCGCGATGCTGTATGCGTTTTCCCAGGCTTGGGTGAACAGGTCGGTGACGATGGCCGCGTCCACGCCTTTCTCGGCGGACTTTTTGATCGCCACCCCGCAATGAGGACATTGCTCGATCAGGTTTTTACACTCACGGCAATGGATTGCATGAACCCGCGCTCGGCGTTGGCGCACCTTTACGTTAATCCCAGGCTGTCTGTCAAGGTAGGAGTCAAGCCAGTTGCGCAATCGTCCCCCATCGTCCGGTGGATCATTCACCGAGGCGTACACCCAGGTTCCCTCGTAACGATAATCGTCGACCCCGACTACTTTCATCGCTTCCTGGGTTAGTATCGCAGGAAGCCTGTCCCAGGCCAGGGGTGCTTTATCCGTCTGCTTGTTCCATTCCAACTGCAAGTTCCAATAGTCAACAAATACTCGTATCTTCTCCGTCATCTCCATGCCCCCCACCCAGAATGAAAAACAATAAGGGAAGCCTTACGGCTTCCCTGGGCTGCAATACGGCGATCCTAAAGGAACGCCGGGGCTTGATGGTCATAATATGACAACCGAAACACCTCATGTCAAGTTAAAGAGCCCAGCGGGTTCCAACCACCTTAGTCCACCTTAGTCCTCCGGCTCGACGCTGGCGTCGCCGCCGCCGACCAGGGCCTTGAGGCCGTGCTTGGCCCGCAGGCGCTCCTCCACCTGGGCGCAG
This sequence comes from Desulfarculus sp., assembly GCA_020216805.1. Lineage (GTDB taxonomy): Bacteria > Desulfobacterota > Desulfarculia > Desulfarculales > Desulfarculaceae > JACRDC01. Next base: position 4,595 of record JAIWNN010000101.1, read on the forward strand.
ACCTCGGGGTGGTCGCGCAAAAAGCCGATGGCGTTCTCGCGGCCCTGGCCCATGCGCTCCTCGCCGTAGGAGTACCAGGCCCCGCTCTTGTTGACCATGTCCTCGGCCACCGCCATGTCCAGCACCTCGCCCAGCTTGTTGATGCCCGCGCCGAACATGATGTCGAACTCGGCCTGTTTGAAGGGCGGGGCCACCTTGTTCTTGACCACCTTGACCCGGGTGCGGCTGCCGATCTCCTCCTCGCCGGCCTTGAGCTTGCCGATGCGGCGGATGTCCAGGCGCAGGCTGGCGTAGAACTTGAGCGCGTTGCCGCCGGTGGTGGTCTCGGGGTTGCCGAACATCACCCCGATCTTCATGCGGATCTGGTTGATGAAGATCACCGCGGTGCGGCTCTTGGAGATGACCGAGGTCAGCTTGCGCATGGCCTGGCTCATCAGCCGGGCCTGGAGGCCCACGTGGCTGTCGCCCATCTCGCCTTCCAGCTCGGCCTTGGGCACCAGGGCCGCCACCGAGTCCACCACCAGCACGTCCACCGCCCCGGAGCGCACCAGGATCTCGGCGATGTCCAAGGCCTGCTCGCCGGTGTCGGGCTGGCTGACCAACAGCTCGTCCACGTTGACGCCCAGCTTCTTGGCATAGGCCACGTCCAGGGCGTGCTCGGCGTCGATGAAGGCCGCCACCCCGCCGGCCTTCTGGGCCTCGGCGATGACGTGCAGGGTCAAGGTGGTCTTGCCCGAGGATTCCGGCCCGAAGATCTCGGTCACCCGGCCCCGGGGGATGCCGCCCACGCCGGTGGCCAGGTCCAGGCCCAGGGAGCCGGTGGAGATGGCGGCCACGTCGGCGGCGACCTCGCCGGCGCCCAGGCGCATGATGGCGCCTTTGCCGAAGCTGCGTTCGATCTGCTTCAGGGCGCTGTCCAGGGCCTTGTCCCGCTGGGCCTCGGGATCCTTGGGCTCTTTCTCGGCCATGAGTCTTCCTCTCGGGCTATGGGGAATGGCGGGGCGCGATGGGCGCGATTCTCCGCCAGTATACACTAAACGCCAGGCGAGCGCGCAACCCCGGCCGAGAGGCGGCCCCTCAAACCCCCGGCTCCACCGGTCCGCGCCCCAGATCCCAGGCCCAGCGCGGCCGGTAGATGGGGCCGGTCGGGGTCAGGGTGCTCTCCATCAGGCACACCCGCCGCGCCACGAACTCCGGCCCCCGCCAGCCGGCCAGGCTGGCCAGGGCCTGGGCCAGGGGGCGGGAGGGAGGGTTGGGCCCCCGGCCCCGCCGGGCGCGGCCCAGGGTCAGGTGGGCCTGGAAGCCCCGGGTTTCCCGCGCAAAACCCAGCCCGGCCAGGCCGTCTTCCATGGCCTGGGCCAACCCGGCCAGGGCCTCCACCTGGCCGGCCAGGCCCAGCCAGACCACCGCGGGTCGGCCCACCCCGGGGAAGGCCCCGGCCCCGGCCAGGGCCAGCTCCAGGGCCGGCGCGGCGGCGCAGGCCGCCTCCAGGACGGTGGTGATCTCGCCCAGGCGGCCGGGGTCGGTCTCGCCCAGAAACTTCAGGGTGACGTGCAGGTTCTCCGGGGCCACCCATTTCACATCCGCGCCGGTGCGGCGCAGCTCGCGGATCACGGCCGTCGCGGCCGAGCGGGGCTCCTCGGGCAGCTCCAGGGCCGCGAACAGGCGCATCAATGGCCTTCCAGATGCCGGCGCAAGAGGTCCAGGGCGTTCTCGGCCGCCTGAAGCTTGACCATCTGGCGGTCGCCGGCGAAGCGCTTGTGCTCGGTGAGCACTCCGCCGGGATAAGCCAGCCCGAACCAGACCGTGCCCACCGGCTTTTCCGGGCTGCCGCCCTCGGGCCCGGCGATGCCGGTGACCGCCAGCGCCAGGTCCGCGCCCGCCCGCTCCCGCGCGCCGGCGGCCATCTCGGCCGCGCACTGGGAGCTGACCGCGCCGTGGCTGGCCAGGGTCGCGGCCGCCACGCCCAATAGCTCCTGCTTGGCTGGGTTGGAATAGACCACGTAGCCGCGCAGGAAGTAGGCCGAGGAGCCGGCCACCTCGGTGATGCGGTGGCCGATCAGCCCGCCGGTGCAGGACTCGGCCAGGGCCAGGGTCAGGCCGGCGGCCTTGAGCAGCTCGCCCACCCGGGCCTCCAAGGGCTGGGACCCGCGCACCACCACCCAGTCCGCCAGGCGCTCCAGGCACTGGGCCTCCAGCTCCGCCACCCGTTCCTGGGCCAGTTCCGGGGTCTCGGCCCGGGCCGAGAGGGCCAGGATCACCTCCGGGAAGACCGGATAGTAGCCCAGGGAGGCTCCGGGCACGCCGTTGACCAGGCCGGCCAGGCGCCGGCCCACCTCGCTTTCGCCCAGGCCGAAGAGCCGGATGGTGGCGCTGGCCAGATGGCCGCTGCCAAAGCGCGCCCCCAGCTCCGGGGCCACCCGGCGTTCGATGATGCGCTGGAACTCCGGCGGCACCCCGGGCAGGAAATACAATGGCTTGCCGCCGGCGACCGTGATGGCGAAACCGGCGCTGCGCGGATCCAGGGGCTCGGCTCCTTCCGGCATCAAGGCCATGCGCCGGATCTCGGGGGTGAGCGGGCGGCCCAGACTGGCGAGCAGGGCCTCCAGTTCGGCCAGCTTTTGAGGGTGTTCGATCAGGGGCAGGCCCAGGGCCCGGGCGGCGGCGGCGGCGGTGAGGTCGTCCTCGGTGGTGCCCAGACCGCCGCTGATCACCAGCCAGTCGCATCTCGCCAGGGCCTGGCGCAGCACCCGCACGATTTCATCCAGATCGTCGCCAAGATAGCTGAATCCGGCCAGGCCCAGGCCCAGGGGCCATAGCCGGCCGGCGGCGTAGCGGGCGTTGCGGTCGCTGATCCGACCGCTGATGAGCTCGTCGCCGATGCAGAGGATCTCCCCGCGCATGTCCCGGGCCGCCTCCGTCCGCCAATGCCGTTGGGTGACAACAGGTTAGAAAGCCAGCGAAAAGCCAACGACGCAGGCTATCAGTCGGGGTGTATTTTGTCAACTTCATCGAAGGCTTTCGGCCGTCCTTGACCCCGGGGCGCATGGCGGCTATCCTCAAGACACCCCGCGTGTTCGCCCTGGCCTTCGTCCCCCCGCGCCGAGAGGTGCGAGCCAGATGCCCGAAACCGAGCGCCACACCGGTTCCAACGAAGGCAGGCATCGCGCCGTCCTGCGCGGCCTGGCGCAGCACCTTATCCAGGCCGGCAGCCTGCCCCAGGCCCTGATCCAGTCTCTGGCCGAGTTGGAAACCGGCCTGGGCCTGGCCCCCAGCCGGGTCTACGCCCTGGGCCGGGGCGGTGGTCTGCGCCTGCTGGCCAGCCACGGCCTGCCCCCGGAGATGGTCGCCCAGGTGGAACGGGTGGAGATGGGCCAGGGCTTCACCGGCCTGGCCGCCCAGCGCCGCCGGATGGTGGTGATGCCGGTGGACCACCTGGACGATCCCCAGCGCCGCAAGCTGTTGCGGGAGATGGGGGCCAAGGCGGTCTGCGCCCTGCCGCTGATCCTGCACGGCGAGCTGGTGGGGGTGCTCAACGTGGCCACCCGGCTGCGGGTGGGTTTCACCCCCGACGAGCAAGGCTTTTTGGACGTGCTGGCCGGGCTGTTGGCCGCGGCGGTGGCGGCCTGGACCCGGAGCCAGGCCCTCGCCCGGGCCCAAGAGGATCTGGCGGCGCTCAAGGCCGAGATCGACCTCAAGGTGGCCGAGCAGGTGGGGGAGATCAAGGCCGAGCTCTCCAACCTGAGCATGGCCAACCAAAGGCTCAAGGAGACCTGGCGGCTGGTGATGCAGGCCGAGCGCACCGCGGCGGTGGCCCGCTTCACCAGCGCCCTGGCCCACGAGCTGCGCAACCCGTTGATGGTCATCGGCGGCTTCGCCAAACGCCTGGCCGGAGCCCTGTGCCAGGACGATCCGCGCTGCAACTATGTCAAGGTCATCGTGCAGGAGGTTCAGCAACTGGAGCAGTTGTTGAGCCAGATCTTCAAGCTCAACCGCGAGCGCGACCTGGATTTCGCCGAGGTGGAGGCCGACGAGATGATGCGCCAGAGCTGGCGGCGGGGGGTGACCCAGGCCGGAGCCCCGGCCCGCGAACCGGTCTGGGATCTGGCTCCGGGGCTGCCGTCCCTGGTCACCGATCCCGACCTTTTGATCCGGGCCTTGGGCAACCTGGTGCAGAACGCCCTGGAGGCCACCCACGACCGGGGCCGGGTTTACCTGTCCACCGGCCTGGACGATCAAGGCCGGGTGGTCTTCACGGTGGCCGACGACGGACCCGGCATCCCGGATCAGGAGCGCGCCCGCGTCTTCGACCCGCTCTACACCACCAAGGAGTACGGGGTGGGCCTGGGCCTGCCCTATTGTCGCGATGTGGTGCTGCTGTTGGGCGGGGAGCTGAGGGTGGACGAGCGCCCCGGCGGCGGAGCCCGGTTCACGGTCCACCTGCCCACCACCCCGCCGGACACCCGGCAGCAACCCGCGGGCCCGGACCCGACCGAGGCGGAGGGCAACCACCATGCGCTGGTGCGACCTTAGCTGCCCCGAGGCCAGCTGGCCCCGGGACGAGGCGGTGGACGGCAGCGGCTCCTGCCGCACCTTCGTGGCCCTGTGGTGCGCCCAGTTGGGCCGCCTGGTGGCCAAGAACGCCCCCTGCCAGGCCCCACCCGCGCCAGCCCCGCCAGAGGACAAGCCCGCCTGAGCGGACCGGACCGCGCCCCGCCGGTCACGCAGTCCGGCGAGGCGCGGCGAGCCCACCAATTTGGATTACTTGCCCGTGGCGAAGGCCTCCACGGCCCGGTCCGGCGCGGCCTCGGCCTGGGCCAGGAGCTTGGCCGGCCGGGCCTGGTCCAGCACCTTCACCTGACCGCTGGTCAGGTCGTAGATCGCCCCCACCGCCATGATCTTGCCAGACTTGACCAGCTCGCGGGTGGCGGGGCTGGCCTTGAAGATGCTCAAGAGCGCCTGCCAGACGTTCTCCTCCACCGCCGCCGGCAACAGCGCCGCGCAACACAGGTCGGGATGGTCGGCCTTGGCCCTTTTCACCGCCGGCACGATGGGCGCCACCAGGGGCGGGATGTTGCGCTCCCACTTGGCGTGGCGGCCCTCCACCTCGTTGATCACCGCCGTCACCGCCCCGCAGCCGCTGTGGCCCAGGACCATCAACAGCGGGGTGTGGACATGGGCCAGGCCATACTCGATGGAGCCGATCTCGTCGGTCTGGGCCACGTTGCCCGCCACCCGGATCACGAACAGGTCCATCACTCCCACGTCGAAAAGCAGCTCCACCGGGACCCGGGAGTCGGAGCAGGAGAGCACCGTGGCCAGGGCGTAGTCGCCCTGGTTGACGCTGGCGGCCAGGTTCACCCGGGCCAGGTCGCGATGGGGGGCCTGGGGCTGGTCGGCCACGAA
>JAIWNN010000102.1 GCA_020216805.1 Desulfarculus sp.
GCGGGCGTTGCCGGCCAGGAGCTGGCTCAGCACCTGGTCGGGGGCGGGTTTGGCCGCCGCCGACTCCGCGGCCCAGGCCGGGGCGGAGAGAACGATGGCCAGGCTCAGGCACCAGAGACAGGACAGACCGCGCCGCATACATCACCTCTCAGGGTAAGTGGGATTTGGTGGCGGACAGGTCGTGGAGTGACTCTGTTTACCATTCTGCCTGCCTGGCGCGGCCTAGTCCAGATTGATGCCTTGGCTAGATGAAGTTGCGCTTGCCGGTGATCTCCTCCACCTGGATGCGGATCACCCGGGCCCGGGCCAGGGACTCGGGCTTGAAGTCATAATCGCCCGGGCCGGCGTAGTGACGGGTGACGGCGGTCAGCCCCAGGGCGATTTCCTCGGGGTCTTCCACCGGCGCGGCCCGGCCAAAGGCCACCACGCTTTTGTAGCGGCACTCCCAGGCGCAGGCCACCTCCCCGGGCAACAGCTCCACCTGCACCGCCACCGCGAAGCTGACCCGGTCGTTGGCGGCCAGGACCGCGAACTTGTAGCCCTCCCGGCCGGTGTGCAGATAGACCCGGTCGCCCACCACGCCGTAGTTGAAGGGCAGGACGTAAGGCTGGCCCTGGTCGCACATGCCCAGGTAGAGCACCTGGCCTTTTTCCAGGATCTGGTTGATCTCGGCGGGGTCGGTGATGGCCTTGTGGGGTTTCTGGGGGGCGGGTGGCATGACGGCTCCAAGGTTGGGGTTGGGGGTGTGGTGGCGTTGATCCGGACGGAATGAAAATATGCAAGTTCTCTGCCTGGACCCTCCGGGATGTCAATATTGAAAAACCAGGCTGCCGCGAGGGTCGGGTTTGAGAACCAGCCTACCCTGTGGTATGGTTTTCATAATTGCCAAACATGTTGGTAGGCGAACACCGAACCGTTTCCCAGGGGATAGAAACGCCATGCAGGCCCAGGGCGCGGAAACCGTAAAACTCAGACGCGAGGTCGAGGAACTGACCTTGCTCTTCGAGATCAGCCAGACCCTGGACGGCAGCCTGGACCTGCGCGACGTGATGGGGCCGGTCCTGACCGCGATGAGCAAGCATATGGGAATGTTGCGCGGCACCATCACCCTGCTCAACCGCGAGACCGGCGAGATCATGATCGAGGCGGCCCACGGGCTGTCGGCCAAGCAGCGCGAGCGCGGGCGCTACGCCCTGGGCGAGGGGGTCACCGGCAAGGTGGTGCAGACCGGCCGCCCGGCGGTGGTGCCCCACATCCAGGACGAGCCCGCCTTCCTGGACCGCACCGGCGCCCGGGCCGAGATGGACAAGCGCGACATCTCCTTCATCTGCGTGCCGATCAAGATCGGCAACGAAACCGTGGGGGCGCTGTCGGCCGACCGGCTGTTCGCCGAGGTGGTGGACCTGGACGAGGACGTGCGGGTGTTGCAGGTCATCGCCAGCATGATCGCCCAGGCGGTGCGCCTGCGCCAGCAGGCCCTGGAGGAGCAGGAGCGCCTGCGCGAGGAGAACCTGCGCCTGAACCAGACCCTGAAGGACCGCTTCCAGCCCGCCAACATCATCGGCAAATCCAAGGCGATGCAGATCGTCTACGACCTCATCGCCCAGGTCAGCCCCAGCAACACCACCGTCCTGATCCGGGGCGAGAGCGGCACCGGCAAGGAGCTGGTGGCCCACGCCATCCACTTCAACAGCTTCCGCTCCAGCAAGCCCTTCATCAAGGTCAACTGCGCCGCCCTGCCCGAAAGCGTCATCGAAAGCGAGCTGTTCGGCCACGAGAAGGGGGCCTTCACCGGCGCGGTGAACATGCGCAAGGGGCGCTTCGAGCTGGCCGACGGCGGGACGCTCTTCCTGGACGAGGTGGGCGACCTCTCCCCCGCCACCCAGGTCAAGCTGCTGCGGGTGATCCAGGAGCGGGAATTCGAGCGGGTCGGCGGCACCAGCACCATCAAGACCGACGTGCGGGTCATCGCCGCCACCAACCGCGGCCTGGAGGAGCTGATCGACAAGGCCCAGTTCCGCCAGGACCTCTACTACCGCCTCAACGTCTTCCCCATCCACGTGCCCCCCCTGCGCGAGCGCGGCACCGACATCCTGCTCCTGGCCAACTATTTCGCCGAGAAATACAGCAAGGAGAACCACAAGGCCATCCGCCGCATCTCCACCCCGGCCATCGACATGCTGATGAGCTACCACTGGCCGGGCAACGTGCGCGAGCTGGAGAACTGCATCGAGCGGGCGGTGCTCTTGTCCACCGACGAGGTGATCCACGGCCACCACCTGCCGCCCACCCTCCAAACCGCCGAGCACTCCGGCACCATGCACCAGGGCAGCCTGGAGTCCACCCTGGAGAACGTGGAGCGGGAGTTGATCATCGAGGCCCTGAAGAACAGCCGCGGCAACAAGGCCAAGGCGGCGCGGCTGTTGGGCATCACCGAGCGCCTGATGGGCCTGCGGGTGCGCAAGTACGGCATCGACCCCCGCCGTTTTCGCACAAGAACGTAGGTAAAGGCAGGTAAAGCTACCGCGAGGTAGGCAATCGTGACGGGCGCCCCCGGGCGCCCGTCACGTTTTTGTAACCCTAAACCACCACAAAACCTGACCTTCTCCCTCCATGATCCGCCGGCATTTCACTCCTGGCACATGCCTTGCCATGTCCGGAGGCAAGCGCGGCGCGTCCGTGCCACGCAGGGGCCCCTGGTTCGCGGCGGGATGGGCCTGGCCGATAGACAAGGGGAAGGAACGAGGAGAAAGGAACCGATGAAGAAGCTGATCGCGATCATGGTGCTGACCTTGGGGCTGGCGATCCCCATGGTCGCCGGGCCGGCCCAGGCCGGCGACGACAAGGGCTGGGCGGTGGACTTCAGCGCCGCCTACATGACCAAGTACATCTGGCGCGGGATCATGCAGGTGGACGACCCCACCCTGCAGCCCGCGCTGAACATCGCCAAGAACGGCTTCACCTTCAACGTGTGGGGCAACTACGACCTGACCGACAAGAACGGACGCAAGAACAAGTTCAGCGAGATCGACCTCACCGCCGAGTACGCCTTCAGCCTGGGCGACTTCAGCATCCCGGTGGGCGTGATCCACTACGAGTTCCCCAACACCAGCTACGAGCCCACCACCGAACTCTACGCCGGGGTCAGCTACAACTGGATCATCACCCCCAGCGTCAAGATCTTCAAGGACGTGGACGAGTCCCACGGGATCTACGTGCTGGGCTCCCTGGCCTACACCTACGAGCTGCCCGCCCTGGCCAAGCAGATGACCTGGGGCGTCGCCGTCAGCATCAGCGGGGCCTGGGCCGACAAGGACAACAACAAGTTCTACTGGGGCGGCACCGACGAGGACGCCTTCACCGACAGCCTTCTGACCATCGGCGTGCCGATCAAGATCATGGACTGGATCAACATCACCCCGGCCTTCAACCAGGTCTGGCTCTTGGACAGCAAGATCAAGGACGCCGCCGGCTACGACAGCAAGAGCTACTTCGGTCTGACCCTGACCCTGAATTTCTAGCGGCCCCTCGGGCCCGGGATGCCGCCCGGTCGGCGAAGGGGCCGGTCGGGCGGCAAGAAAGGAGACCCCGCCATGTCTAAGCGCCTTACAGCTTGGGGCGCAACCCTCGTGGGTTTGCTACTGATGCTGGCCACCAACGCCCTGGCCGATGACGCCAAGCCCGCGCCCACCGTCACCGACGTGGCCACCGCCATCGACACCGTCTGGGTGTTGGTGACCGCCTTCCTGGTCTTCTTCATGCAGGCCGGCTTCGCCTGCGTGGAGGCGGGCTTCACCCGGGCCAAGAACGTGTGCAACATCCTGGCCAAGAACTTCATCGATTTCTGCGTATCCAGCCTGATGTTCTTCCTTATCGGCTACGCCATCATGTTCGGCGACGGCAATGACTACCTGGGCTGGACCGGCTTCGGCCTGTCCGAGGCCAAGAACCCCTCCGGGGTGCCGCTGTATGCCTATTGGCTCTTCCAGGCGGTCTTCGCCGGAACCGCGGCCACCATCGTCTCCGGCGCCATGGCCGAGCGCACCAGGTTCATCGCCTATCTGCTCTACACCTTCGTTATCAGCGCCATCATCTATCCCGTGATCGGACACTGGACCTGGGGCGGAGGCTGGCTGTCCACCATGGGCTTCGCCGACTTCGCCGGCTCCACCGTGGTCCACGCCACCGGCGGCTGGATCGCCCTGGTGGGCGCCCTGATGCTTGGACCCCGCATCGGCAAGTATGGCCCCGACGGCAAGCCCAAGGCCATCACCGGCCATAACATCCCCCTGGCCTCGGTGGGCGTGATGATCCTGTGGTTCGGCTGGTTCGGCTTCAACCCCGGCTCCACCCTGGGCGCGGTGGGCAGCAACACCGAGGCCATCGGCCTGATCGCCATCAACACCAACCTGGCCGCGGCCGCCGGCGGCCTGTTCGCCACCATCGCCGTCTGGATGATCTACGGCAAGCCGGACGTTTCCATGCTCTTCAACGGCGTGCTGGCCGGCCTGGTGGCCATCACCGCCCCCTGCGCCTACGTCTCCCCCTCGGCCGCCATCGTCATCGGCGCCATCGGCGGCGTGCTGGTGGTCCTGGGCGTGATGCTGCTGGACAAGCTGCACATCGACGACCCGGTGGGCGCGGTGCCGGTGCACTGCCTCAACGGCATCTGGGGCACCCTGGCGGTGGGCATCTGGGGTCAGAAGGCCCTGGGCCTGGCCAACGACGGCCTGCTGCACGGCGGCGGCCTGGGCCAGTTGGGGGTGCAGGCCCTGGGCGTCATCGCCTGCGGGGCCTACGCGGTGATCTCCATGGCCATCATCTTCTCGATCATCAAGGCCATCGTGGGCCTGCGGGTCACCCCGGAGGAGGAGCTGCGGGGCCTGGACATCGACGAGCACGGCATGGAAGGTTACGCCGACTTCCAGATCTTCACCACCCGCTAGAGATTGGTGGAGCCTGGCAGCTAACGGCAGCTAAGGAGCAAGGCATATGAAGCTGATAATCGCCTACATCAAGCCCGAACGGCTCAACGATGTCAAGCAGGCCCTCTACGAGGCCCAGATCTACAACATGTCGGTCACCAACATCGTGGGCTCCGGCCGCCAGCGCGGCTATTCCGAGACCTACCGCGGGGCCGCGATGGAGGTCAACCTGCTGAAGAAGGTCCGCCTGGAGATCGGCGTCAACGACAACTTCGTGCAGCCGGCCATCGACGCCATCACCAAGGGCGCGCGCACCGGCCAGATCGGCGACGGGGTGCTCTTCGTCCTGCCGGTGGAGCAGGCCCTGCGCATCCGCACCGGCGAGCTGGGCCCGCCGGCCATGGGCTAGGGTCAAAGCTCGGCGCGGGCCTACCGATTGGTAGGAGAATCGGGGGGGAAACCAACCGATCGGTAGGCCCGCTTTGATCGCCGGAAACGCTTCGACGTGATTTTAGCAGCATCTAGCGTTGGTTGTCGGTTTAGCGGCGCTTTGGCGCAAATATTGCCTATAATATTGCAAGACGACGTTTTTGTAGAGACAGCCGCGTAGGGTTACCCTGAGGGCCGAGCCCGGAAGGAGCCCCGGGTGCGGCCGCCGCATGGCACGGTCGACAACTTTTCAGGAGGTTCTTTAGCATGGCTGGAATGACCAAAGAGAGTGTCCTCAAGGCGGTGAAGGACAACAATGTCAAGTTCATCCGCCTGTGGTTCACCGACATCCTGGGGGTTTTGAAGAGCTTCGCCATCACCCCCAAGGAACTTGAGGGTGCCTTCGACGAGGGCATGGGATTCGACGGCTCCTCCATCCAGGGCTTCTGCCGCATCGACGAATCCGACATGGTGGCCAAGCCCGATCCCAACACCTTCACCATCCTGCCCTGGCGTCCGGCCGAGACCGGGGCCGTGGCCCGCATGTTCTGCGACGTGCTCAATCCCGACGGCACCCCCTACGAGGGCGACCCCCGCTACGTCCTGAAGCGCCAGCTGAAAAAGGCCGCCGACCTGGGCTACACCATGTACGTCGGTCCGGAGCTGGAGTTCTTCTACTTCAAGAACAGCAGCGGCACCGAGTACCTGGACCGGGGCGGCTATTTCGACCTGACCCCGCTGGACGTGGCCAGCGACCTGCGCCGCGACACCATCCTGGCGCTCGAGAAGATGGGCATCATGGTGGAGTACAGCCATCACGAGGTGGCCCCCAGCCAGCACGAGATCGACCTGCGCTTCAGCGACGCCCTGACCATGGCCGACGCCGCCATGACCTACCGCCTGACCGTCAAAGAGATCGCCATGAAGCACGGCGTTTACGCCACCTTCATGCCCAAGCCGGTCTTCGGCCAGAACGGCAGCGGCATGCACACCCACCAGTCGCTGTTCAAAGGCAAGAAGAACGCCTTCTTCGACGCCAAGGACCAGTACTGCCTGTCCGAGACCGGCAAGAGCTACATCGCCGGCCTCTTGAAGCATGCCCCCGAGTTCTGCTCGGTCATCGCCCAGTGGGTCAACAGCTACAAGCGCCTGGTGCCCGGCTACGAGGCCCCGGTCTACGTGGCCTGGGCCCGCCGCAACCGCTCGGCCCTGGTGCGGGTGCCGATGTACAAGCCCGGCAAGGAGATGGCCACCCGCTGCGAGCTGCGTTGCCCCGATCCCGCCTGCAACCCCTATCTCTCCTTCGCGGTGATGCTGGCTGCCGGTCTCAAGGGCGTGGCCGAAAAGTACCCCTTGGCGGCCCCGGTCGAGGAGGACATCTTCGAGATGTCCCCCAAGGAGCTCAAGAAGCACAAGATCACCGCCCTGCCCGGCAGCCTGGGCGAGGCGGTGGAACTGACCGCCAAGAGCGCGGTGGTCAAGGAGTGCCTGGGCGACCACGTCTTCGAGCAGTTCATCGAGAACAAGCGCATCGAGTGGGACCAGTTCCGGATCCACGTCTCCCAGTGGGAGCTGGACCGCTATCTGCCCGTCCTGTGATCGGCCGCTGACTTGCCCAACCCGGCCGGCGGGGAGGTCTCTCCCCGCCGGCCTCTACGTGAGACGGCAGGTTTGGCCCTGACCGCCGCCCAACCCGCAACTAAACCCCTGCCGCCCGGCTTCCGGCATGATATAAAGGCCAAACTCGCACCCCATCCGGCCCAGAGGAGAAGCCGTGCCCGACCCGAGTCTGTTCCGCCCCGGCGAGCCGATGCTCCTGGTGGACGAGCGCGACCGCCAACACCTGATCATCATGCCCGGACCCGAGGATCCGGTGATCCGGGTGCGCGGCGAGGCCCTCAGTCCGGAGGTCCTGGCCCAGGCCCACGACGGCGGGGTGATCAGCGACCCCCTGAAGCGGCGCTACCTGGTGCTCCGGCCCACCCTGGAGCAGGTGGTGATGAACATGCCCCGCCAGGCCCAGGTCATCTATCCCAAGGACCTGGCCCTGATCCTGATGTGGGGCGACGCCGCCCCGGGCCAGACGGTGGTGGAGATCGGCTGCGGCCACGGGGCCCTGACCATGGCCCTGTTGCGCGCCCTGGGCCCCCAGGGCCGCCTGATCACCTATGACATCCGCCGCGATCACCTGAACCGCACCCGCAAGAACATCGCCCTCTACCTGGGTCCGGAGCACCTGGAGCGCTGGGAGCCGGTCTGGGCCAACCCGGCCGAGGAGGGCATCGCCCCGCGCGGGGTGGACCGGGTCTTCAGCGACATGCCCGAGCCCTGGACCCTGACCCCGGCGGTGGCGGCTTGCCTCAGGCCCGGCGGGGTCTGGACCGCCTACGTGCCCACCGTGCTCCAGCTCAGCCAGCAGGTCCAAGCCCTGGACAAAGCCCCGGAATTCGGCCTGGCCACCAGCTTCGAGGCCCTGCAGCGCTTCTGGCACGTGCGCCCACCCTCGGTGCGCCCCCGCCACGGCATGAGCGCCCACACCGGCTTCATCGTGGTGGGCCGGCGACGCTGGCGGCCGGAGCTGGAGGCCGGGTTGGCTCCCGCGCCTGAAATGTGATAAAAATAATCCATGGTTGTCTTTGACCTGCAATGCGCCCGGGGCCATGCCTTCGAAGGCTGGTTTGAGAACCTGGCCGACCTGGAGGACCAGGTGGCGCGCGGTTTCCTGACCTGCCCGGTCTGCGGCGGCCAGCAGGTGCAACGGGTGCCCTCGGGCTTTGGCATCGCCAAGCGCCGGGGCGAGCCCGACTCCGCCGACGCGGCCAGGATCCTGGGCCAGGCCTTCAGCCGCTTTTTGCGCGAGAACTTCGAGGACGTGGGAGCCAGCTTCGCCAGCGAGGCGCTCAAGATCCACTACGGCGCCAGCGAGCCCCGCAGCATCCGCGGCGTCTCCACCCCCCAGGAGGAGGACATGCTGCGTCAGGAGGGGGTGAGCTTTGTCAAGATCGGCCCCCCCGTCCCCCTCCCCGACCCCGATGGCTCGGACTCCGACTGAAACCCACCGGGCCGGCTCCACCAACTCCCCGATATTCCAGGCGGTTAACAGGCTTTATTGACAGGCCGGCGGCCCGGCATGTAAATAATGGTACAAGCCCGGCCAGGGGAGATGCGTGGTCAACCAGCTTAGAATACTCGTGATCGATGACGACGAGCACATGCGCGATGCCTGCCGGGCCATCCTGCTGCGGGCCGGTCACGACGTGGAGCTGGCCTCCAGCGGGGGCGAGGGCCTGGCCCTGGTCAACCGCTGGGCCTACGATGTCATCCTCCTGGACCTGCGCATGCCGGACCTGGACGGCATGGACGTCATGCGCCAGATCCGCTCCCAGGACCCCGACGCGGTCATCATCGTCATCACCGGCCACGGCTCCATCCACACCGCCGTCCAGGCCATGAAGCTGGGGGCCTTCGATTTCCTGCCCAAACCCTTCAGCCCCGACGAGCTGCGCGGGGCGGTGGACAAGGCCCAGGAAAAGCGCCAGCTGGTCATCGAGAACGCCTACCTCAAGGACGAGCTGCGCCGGCGGGTACTGCCCACCGAGATCGTCAACGTCTCGGCGGCCATGGCCCGGGTGATGGAGATGGCCGACCGGGTGGCCCCCACCGACACCACGGTGCTTTTGACCGGCGAGAGCGGCACCGGCAAGGGGCTGCTGGCCCGGCGGCTGCACGAGATGAGCCCCCGCCGCGACCACCCCTTCGTCTCGGTGGACTGCTCCACCCTGGTGCCCACCCTGTTCGAGTCCGAGGTCTTCGGCCACGTCAAGGGGGCCTTCACCGGGGCCGAGGCCAACAAGATCGGCAAGTTCGAGCTGGCCGGCGGCGGCACCCTGTTCTTCGACGAGGTGGGCAACATCAGCCGCGACATCCAGGCCAAGCTGTTGAAGGCGGTGGAGGAGCGGGCCATCACCAAGGTGGGCAGCCACCGGGTGGTGCGGGTGGACATTCGTCTGGTGGCGGCCACCAATCAGGACCTGCGCGAGGCGGTGCGGGCCGGCGATTTCCGCGAGGACCTGTTCTACCGCCTCAACGTCCTGCACATCCACTTGCCCCCCTTGCGTCAGCGCCGGGAGGACGTGCCGCTGTTGTGCGAGCACTTCCTGCGTCGCTTCCGCCCGCTGGGCCAGGCCCGGGTGCGAGGCTTCACCCCCCGGGCCCTGGAACTGCTGGCCAGCCATGACTGGCCGGGCAACATCCGGGAATTGCAGAACATGCTGCAACGCCTGGTGGTGATGGCCCGGGGCCCCTGGATCGACATCGACGACCTGGAGAGCTGCGGGTTGAGCCCCAACCGCTCCGCCGCCCCACCGGCCGGCGGCCGCCTGCGCCTGGAGGAGGTGGAGCGCGACCACATCGCCAAGGTGCTGGAGATGATGGGCGGGCGGCGTTCGGAGACCGCCCAGGCCCTGGGCATCGACCGCAAGACTCTACGCCTGAAGCTGCGCAAGTATCAGTTGGAGGCCTGAGCGCCGGTCCCAGGCTTGACCCGGACGGCGGCACTGGTCACAATCAAAAGAAGAGAGCTAGTAAACGGCGGCTCATCGACCGTTGGCCGCGCCTTAATTTGCTCCGGGGAGGCTCCATGCAGGTCGCGCCACCAACCCAGCCCCGCCGGGCCTTGATCATCGACGACGAGGAAGCCATCCGCGACGCCTGCTCCCGGGTGCTGACCCGCGAGGGCCTGGAGGTCCACACCGCCCCCAACGGCGAGGCTGGCCTGGAGTTGGCCCGGCGGGTGCGGCCGGACCTGGTCCTGTTGGACCTGAAGATGCCCAAACTGGCCGGCATGCCGGTGCTGGACGAACTGAACCTGATCTGCCCCGACGCGGTCAAGGTGGTGGTGACCGCCTACGCCTCGGTGACCACGGCCATGGAGGCGGTGCGCCACGGGGCCTACGACTTTCTGGCCAAGCCCTTCACCCCCGACGAGCTGCGCCTGGCGGTGAATCGCGGCCTGGAGCACCTGCGCCTGCGCCAGGAGAACCAGGCCCTGGCCCGGGCCCGGGACCTGGCCCGCCAGGCCTGCTTGGACGACGCCCAGCAGGGCATCGAGGCCCCCCTGGCGGCGGTGCGCCGCGATCTGGCCGCCCTGGCCGACCAGGCCGGGCTGGACGCCCCCAGCCGGGGCCTGTTGGACTCCTGCATCCAGCGCCTGGACCAGGTCCTGGCCCTGTTGGCCTCCCTGCCCGAACGCAACTAGGTGGCGTGCCGCCACGGCCGTATACGAGGCGGGGGACGCCATCCCGTGGGCGGGCCGGACACGCTCCCGTAGGGGCCTTGTCGGGCAACGTCAAAGACGGGCGGGGATAAACCCCGCCCGTCTTTTTACGGTGCACGCCACCTACGGGAGCGCGCGAGGCCGGTTCATGGACCAACGCCACCCGACTCGTATACGACCGTCGCGGCACGCGACCCCGACTCGTATACGCCCAGCCGGGGGCACCCGGCCTAGGGGCCGAGGATGACCTGGGCCCGGTGCTGGGGATCCAGGACCTGGGCCGCCACCCGGCGCACCGCCTCCGGATCGACTTTTTCCAATTGGACCGGGACCTTGAGGTGGTTGTCGAAGCCTAGGCCCAGCAGCTCGTCAATGGCCATGGTCATGGCCTGGGCGGCATAGCCTTGCAGATTGATGGCCTGGCTGCCCAGCAGGTAGGCGCGGGCGCGGTCCACCTCGGCCGGGGTGGGGGCCTGGGCGCGGGCCTGGGCCAACTGGTCTTCCAAGCCGGCCAGGGCCTGGCCGGCCTTGCCCGGCCCCACCGCCAGGTAGGCCCCGAAGGCCCCCACCTGCCAGGCCTCGGTGTAGAAGGGCTGCACCGCGTAGGCGAGGGAGCGCTGATCGCGCAGGACGGTGAACAGCCTGCCGCCCTGGCCGCCCAGGATGGCCTCCAGGGTTTGGAGAGGGAAGCGACGGGGGTCGTCGGCCGCCGGGGCCTGGAAGGCCACCAGCACCTGGGTCTGCTGGGCCTGGGGGTCGTCGATCTTCTCCACCCGGGGGCTGGTAATGGCCCGGGGCGGGGCGGGCTGGGGTATGGCCGTCTGGCCGGCCACACCGGCCAGGAGCTTCTCCACCTCCGCCGCCACCGCCTCCGGCTCCACCTCGCCCACCACGCTCAGCACCAGCCCGCCGGGTCCGCGCAGGCGGGCCTGGACGGCGCGGAGCTGTTCCGGTCCCAACTGGGCCAGGGTCTCGGGGCTGCCTAGGGGGTCCTGGGCGTAGGGATGCTCGCCATAGAGCTCCTGGCGCAGGGCCTTGAAGGCGCGGGCGGTGGGTTGGTCCTGCTGGGCGCGCAGGATGGCCAACTGCTCGGCCTTGGCCCGGGCCACCTGGTCGGCGGGGAAGTCGGCGCGCAGCCAGACCTCGGCCATCAGTTCCAGCCCCCGCCGCCAGTCCTGGGCCAGAAAGGATCCGGTGAGGCCGGCGCTGGACTTGCCGGCGAAGCCTTTGAGCCCGGCGGCGCGGTCCTCCAGCTCGGTGATGAGCTGGTCATAGCTGAGGTTGGCGGTCCCCCGGGTCACGGCTCGGGACCAGAGCTGATAAAGGCCGGCCTCGGCCGGGGTCTCGGCCGCCTGCCCGCCGGGGGCGACCAGGGTGAAGGTCATCAGGGGCACCGCCCGCTGGGGCTTGACGATCAGGGTCAGGCCGTTGGCCAGCTTGGCGCGCATGGCCTGGCCCTCGCTGATGGCCGGGGCCGGGGGCAGGTTGGCGGCGAGCTCCCGAACCTTGGCCTGGAGCGCGGCCAGGTCGGGGGCGGGCGCGCCCTCGGGAACCTGGATCACCAGGCTCAGTCCCTCGGGGCGGAAGTGGGCCCGGGCCGCGGCCGCCACCTGGGAGGCGGTGACGGCCTTGAAGCGGTCCAGGTATTCGGCGGCCTTTTCGTAGCCGCCGCGCAACAGCTCGAAATAACCCAACAGGTTGGCCTGGCCCTGCATGGTCTGGCGGGTGCGCACCTGCTGGGCCTGGGCGTTGACCCGGGCCCGGTTCAGCTCGGCCTCGCTGGGGGGCCGCACCGCCAGGCTCATGGCCTGGGCGATCAGCTCCGGCCAGGCTTGGTCGGTCTGGTCGGGCCGGAGCTGGGCCTCGATCTCCATCAGCCCCAGCCCGGCCGGGGTGTAGCACTCCGCCCCCACCGCGTCCACCAGGCCCTTTTCCTCCTTGACCGTCCGCCAGAGCCGGCTGGCCCGGCCGCCGCCGGCCACTTCGGCCGCCACGTCCAGGGGATAGACTTCCGGGCTGGGCAGGCCGGGAATTAGCCAGCTTATCACCAGCGCGGCCTGTTGGACCTTTTCGCGCATGACCTTCAGGCGCGGCCCCGGGGGCAGGCTCACCGCCGGCAGTTGGAAATCCGGGGCGGGTTGGGGGGAGAGGGGGGCGAAGACCCGGGCCAGTTGGGGCAGGAGCCGGGCGGTGTCGAAGTCGCCCACCGCCACCACCGCCATGTTGGGGGCGCGGTACCAGCGGGCGCGATAGGCCAGGATGTCCTGGCGGGTGATGGCCCGCACCGACTCCTGGCTGCCGATCACCGGTCGGCCGTAGGGGTGGTCGCCGAAGGCCAGGGCCATGGCCTCCAGCCCTCGGCGGCGGTCGGGGCTGTCCTGGCCCATGCGGATCTCCTCGAGCACCACCTCCTTCTCCCGCTCCAGCTCCTGGGGATCGAAGCTGGCGTTGACCACCGCGTCGGCCAACAGGCGCAGGGCCTCGTCGGCGTAACGGCTGGCCACGGTGATGAAATAGTTGGTGTGGTCCAGGGTGGTGTAGGCGTTGACCTCTCCGCCCAGGGCCTCGATCCGGCGGGCCAGGCTGCCCACCGGCTGGCTGGGGGTGCCCTTGAAGATCATGTGTTCAATCAGATGGGTGATACCGTACTCCCGGGGCCGTTCATAGGCCGAGCCGGCCTTGACCCAGACCTGGAAGGAGACCACCGGGGCCTCGTGGTTCTCGCTGGTGACGATGGCCAGGCCGTTGGCCAGGCGGTGACGCTGGGGCGAGGCCTGGGCCAGGGCCGGGATGACCAGCAGGAGAACCAGGGTGATGAGGACGGCGCGGGTTTTCATGTCATACTTCCTCGTGGAGGGGATCGTCTGGCGGCGCGGGCGCTGGCCCGGCGGCCGTGTCATCAGTATACCCGCCCCCCGGCGGGGGCCCAATTTTTACGGCCTGGAAGGTTGTTACAAATTTGCAATATCTACGTGTGATTGTGATAGTATAGCCAGCCAGGGCGCGGCCGCCCCCTCCCGCGGGGTGGGGGGCGGCCGGCGAGTTTGGCAACCCTCTCACCAGGCTGGCTCCGGGATGAATCCGGGCCGGGGGGAAGAACACCCCATGCGCATCGCCTTCATGATGGACCCTCTGGAAGACATCGAGCCGGTGATGGAGACCACCAGCCAGCTCATGTACGAGTGCAACCAGCGGGGACACACCGTCTATTTTTTGGAGCCGCATGACGTTTACATGCGCGGCAGCCGCCTGGTGGCCCGCATGCGCAACTTGAGGGTGGGGCGCGACCTGCCCATGACCGACTATTGGCGGGAGGCCATCGCCTGCCTAAAGCGCGAGGAGCTGATTTACGAGGAGATCACCGAGATCGACGCCCTGTTCCTGCGCAAGGATCCGCCCCTCATCCACCAGTGCATGGAGTTTTTGGCCTCGGCCGACGACCAGATTTTCATGGTCAACAGTCCGGTGGGCCAGATGATGGCCAATAGCAAACTCTACTTGCTCAATTTCCCGGACATCGTGCCCGAGACCCACGTCAGCCGCGACCCCGGCCGGCTCAAGAAGATCATCGAGGAGTTCGGCGGGGCCATGGTCATGAAGCCCCTGACCCGCTCCCGGGGGGAGGGGGTGATCAAGGTCAGCAACCAGGACCGCGACAACCTCAACTCGCTGATCAACTACTACGTGCAGGCCAACGAGCCCTATCCCCGGCGGGAGGCGGTGATGGTCCAGGCCTTCCTGGAGGAGGTCAAGACCCAGGGCGACGTGCGCATCCTGCTTCTGAACGGCGAGATCATCGGGGCCATGCGCCGCATTCCGGCCGAGGGCGACTTCCGCACCAACATCCACGCCGGGGCCAGCCCGGCCAAGCACGTGATCACCGAGACCGACCGCCGCATCTGCCAACGCATCAAGCCGCGGCTGATCAAGGATGGCCTGTATTTCGTGGGGGTGGACATCATCGGCGACAAGCTGGTGGAGATCAACGTGGTCAGCCCCGGCGGCATCCCGCGCATCAACCGCCTGGACGGGTCCAAGCTGGAGGCGCTGGTGATCGACTTCGTGGAGGAGAAGGTGCGCCAGCGGCGGGCCGGCCGGCGGTGAGCCCGGCGGTCTGGCCGGTGGTCCTGAGCCTGCCCCACGGCGGGCTGGAGGCCCCGGAGGAGATCACCGCCGCCTGGGCGGTGGAGGTGGGCCAGGTTCGGGCCGAGGCCGACCTGGGCACCGCCGAGATCTTCGGCGACCTGCCGGTCCTGGCCGTGGTCCAGGCCCGCCATTCCCGCCTGGTGGTGGACCTGAACCGCCGGGCCGACGACGCCAGCGAGGGCGGGGTCATCCCCCTGCTCACCTATCCCGACCGCCGCGAGATCCACCGACCCGGCCGCCGGCCGGACGCCCGCCAACGTCAGGAGCGCCTGAACGCCTTTTACTGGCCCTATCACCATCGGCTCCAGGCGGCCTTGCGTCTCTCCGGGGTCCAGGGGCTCCTCGACTGCCACTCCATGGACCCCGCCAACCCCGACGGCAGCCCCCGGCCCCAGGTCTGCCTGGGCGATTGCCGGGGCCTGACCTGCGGGCCTGGCCTCTTTCTGCGCCTGGAGGCGGCCTTCGTGGACCAGGGCTTTCAGGTGGCCCGCCACGACCCCTACGCCGGCGGCCACATCACCCGCCACTACGGCCGGGAGCTAATGGGGCGGGGGTTGTTCGCGGTGCAGATCGAGCTGAACAAGGCCCTTTTCCTGCGGCCCGGCACCCTGGAGTTGGACTCGGAGCGCCTGCCGGAGGTCCGCCGTCGGGTGGCGGCGGCCCTGGCCGCCTTCGCCGCCGGGCTCTAGCCTCCGTCGCCTTCCCGCCAAAGGCGAAGGGCGGGGGGATGCCCCGCCCTCGTCGATCTTCAGCCGGCGCCGGCCGCCCTAGAAGGGGGTGGGCGGTCCGCCCCGGTCCTCGCCCAGGATCACCCGGGGGCTCTCCACGTTGGGCGGGGAGACCAGCAGGTCGCGCCGCTCCTCGGTGCGCTTGGCCCGCTCCTCTGGAGAGAGCTTGTCCAGCATGGCCTGGGCCTTCTGGATGTTGGCCATGGCCTCGCCGTAGAGGCCCACGTCGGGATACTGGGTCAGCACCCGCTTGAAGCGGCCGATGGCCGCCTCGTATTGCTTGGTGCGCAGGTAGTAGCCGCCCACGAACATGTCGTGCCCGGCCTGGCGCTCCAGGGCCTCCCGCAGCCGGGGCAGGGCCTTCTGGGCCCACTCGCTGTTGGGGTGCTGATTGATCAGGCGCTGGAAGGCCTCGCCGGCCTTGCGGGCGTTGGTGGGATCGCGGTCCACGGTCAGCATCTGGCTGTGGTAGACCATGCCCATCTGATAGTAGGCGTAGGGCACCGCCTCGTTCTTGGGATGCAGGCGGATGAAGTCGTCGTAGGCCAGGGCCGCCTCGTCCCAACGCTTGGCCTTCAGGTAGGCGTCGCCCACCCGCAGGTCGGCAAGCAGGGCGTACTTGCTGTAGGGGTAGCGGTCCTTGAGTTGCTGGTACAGGTCGGCGGCGTCGTCGAACTTGCCTTCCTTGTAGGCTTCCTCGGCCTCGTTGGCCAGCACCTGGGCCGGCACGTCGAAGGACTCGCCGTGGTCCTTGCCCCCGCCGCCCAGGCCCTTGAACCAACTGCCCAGGCCGCCCCAACTGCCCAGGCTGTTGCACCCGCCCAAAAGGGCCAGGGCCAGGAGGAGGGCCAGGGTCGCCATAGCTCGCCGGGCTTGCATTGACATCCGCCTTTCCAACGCCGGAACCGTCCCCCACCGGGTGGTGATCAGCGGCCGTGGACTAGTGGCTCTCCAGGTAGCGCTGGGCCGCATAGGCGGCCAGGGCGCCCTCGCCGCTGGCCACCACGATTTGTTTGAGCAGGCTGGAGCGACAATCGCCGGCGGCGTAGACCCCGGGCAGGTTGGTCTCCAGGTTCTGGTTGGTGATGATGAAGCCCTGGTCGTCGCGATCCACCACCCCGGCCACGCAGGCGGTGTTGGGGGTGGTGCCGATGAAGACGAAGGCCCCGTCGCAGGCGACTTCCTTTTCTTGTCCGGTCTTGAGGTCCCTCAGGCGGACTTTCTCCACCCCCAACAGGGCGCTTCCCTCGATGGCCAGGGGGATGTGGGACCACAGCACCTCGATCTTGGGGTCGGCCTCCACCCGCTCGCAGAGCACGGCGCAGGCCCGGAGCTGGTCGCGGCGGTGGACCAGGTAGACCTTCTTGGCGAAGCGGGTGAGGAAGTGGGCCTCCTCGGCCGCGGTGTTGCCGCCGCCGAAGGCCACCACCACCTTGTCGCGGAAGAAGGGGCCGTCGCAGGTGCCGCAATAGGAGACGCCCCGGCCGGCGAACTCGGCCTCGCCGGGCACCCCCAGCTTGCTGGGGCTGGCCCCCAGGGCCAGGATCACGGCCTTGGCCGCGATCTCGCCCTCGCTGGTGGCGATGATCTTGCGCTCGCCCTCCACCCGCAGCCCGACGACCTCGGCGCTCTTGATTGCGAGGCCGAACTTCAGGGCGTGGTCGCGGAAGCGGTCGGAAAGGTCGAAGCCGCTGACACCCGCCACGTCTCCGGGCCAGTTCTCCACCCAGTGGGTGTTGAGCACCTGGCCCCCGGGGCTCAAGCGCTCCAGCAACAGGGTGTCGAGCTTGGCCCGACCGGCGTAGAGACCGGCGGTGAGGCCGGCCGGACCGCCGCCGACGATGACCAACTCGCGCTCGGACATGGCGGGGTGCGCCTCGCTCTTGGTCTAAAGGAGCTTGCCCAGCGCCTGCTCGATGTGGCTCTTGCTCACCGCGCCGGTGATCTGGTCCGCCACCTGGCCGCCCTTGAACATGATCAGGGTGGGGATGGCGCGAATGCCGTACTGGCCGGGGGTCTTGGGGCTCTCGTCCACGTTGAGCTTGGCCACCTTGACCTTGCCCAGGTACTGCTCGGACAACTCCTCCACCACCGGGGCGATGGCCCGGCAGGGGCCGCACCAGGAGGCCCAAAAGTCAACCAGGACGGGGAGGTCGCTCTTCAAAACTTCGGCTTCGAAGGTGTCGTCCGTAACCTGGAGAACGCTTCCTGACATCTTGTGCTCCTTAGGCCGGTTGGTCCAGGCCCTCCTTGGGCGGTGGGCGGACGTCCATGGAAAAAAGGTTGGCTAGTCCATGTCCTAAATCTATAGACCGCGCCCGTGGCTTTGTCAACGCGGGCGACCCGGGCCTTGGTTGACAGTTTACCCAAAGGGTACCTAAGATTAGCTCGGCAAGCAAGGGAGTGGAGTTGGCCAAGATCCGGCAAAATTTCGTCTGCCTCCAGTGCGGCGCGCTTAGTCCCAAGTGGCTGGGCCGCTGCCCCCAGTGCCAGAGTTGGGACAGCCTGGCCCCCCAGGAGGAGCCCGCGCCCTCCCGAACCAGGGCCGAGCCGCCCCGGCCCCAGCCCCTGGGCCAGACCGGGGCGGCGGCCGAGCCGCGCATCCCCACCGGCCTGGGCGAGCTGGACCGGGTGCTGGGCGGGGGCCTGGTGCCGGGCATGGTGGTGCTGGTGGGGGGCGAACCGGGGATCGGCAAGTCCACCCTGATGCTGCAACTAGCCGCCAGCCTTAGCCAAGCCGGAGTCAACCCCCTCTACGTCTCGGCCGAGGAGTCGGCCCGCCAGGTGAGTCTGCGCGCCAACCGCCTGGGCCTGATGGACAGCGGCCTGCTGCTTTTGGCCGAGACCGGCCTGGAGGCCCTGGAGGGGGCCTGGGCCGCCGGCGGCCACGGCGCGGTGGTGGTGGACAGCGTGCAGGCGGTGCGCAGCGACGAGCTGCCCGGCCTGGCCGGGTCCCTGGCCCAGGTGCGCACCGTGGCCGCCAGCCTGGCCGCCCGGGCCAAGGAGAGCCACGCCGCCCTGTTCCTGGTGGGCCACGTCACCAAGGAAGGCGCCCTGGCCGGCCCCCGGGTGCTGGAGCACCTGGTGGACACGGTGCTGTACTTCGAGTCCGAGCCGGCCATGCGCCTGCGCCTGCTGCGGGCGGTGAAGAACCGCTTCGGGGCCACCGACGAGGTGGGGGTCTTCGAGATGACCGAGGCCGGGCTGTTGCCGGTGGCCAACCCCTCGGCGGTCTTCCTGGCCCACCGGCCCGAGGGCGCGCCGGGCAGCGCGGTCTGCGCGGCGGTGAGCGGGGCGCGGCCGCTGCTGGTGGAGATCCAGGCCCTGGTCAGCCCCTCGGGCCTGGCCATGCCCCGCCGCCAGGCCCTGGGGGTGGACCCCGGCCGGCTGCACATGCTCTGCGCGGTGCTTAACATCCACGCCGGCCTGGATCTGTCGGGTCACGACGTTTTCGTCAATGTAACCGGCGGGATCAAGCTCAGCGAACCGGCGGCCGACCTGGCGGTGGCCGCGGCGGTGGCCAGCAGCTTCCACGCCCGGCCCCTGCCCCCGGATCTGGTGTGCTTTGGCGAGGTGGGCCTGGCCGGCGAGCTCAGGGCGGTGGGCCGGGGGGCGGCCCGCCTGGCCGAGGCCGGCCGCCAGGGCTTCG
>JAIWNN010000103.1 GCA_020216805.1 Desulfarculus sp.
GTCCACCGGGTGGACGCCCTGGTGGTGGGCGCGGGCGGATCGGGCCTGCGCGCCGCCCTGGAGGCCGGCCGCCAGGTGAACACCGCGGTCATCAGCCAGGTCTTCCCCACCCGCTCCCACACCGTCAGCGCCCAGGGCGGCATCGGAGCCTCCTTGAGCAACGTGGAGCAGGACGACTGGCGCTACCACATGTTCGACACCGTCAAGGGCTCGGACTGGCTGGGCGACCAGGACGCCATCGAGTTCATGTGCCGGGAGGCCCCCAGCGTGGTCATCGAGCTGGAGCACATGGGACTCCCCTTTTCGCGCATGGACGACGGCCGCATCTACCAGCGGGCCTTCGGCGGCCACACTAGCAAGTTCGGGACCGGCGCGGTCCACCGCTCCTGCGCCGCCGCCGACCGCACCGGCCACGCCATGCTGCACACCCTGTTCGAGGAGTGCCTCAAGCACGGGGTGCGTTTCTACAACGAGTTCTACATGCTGGAGCTGATCGTCAACCAGGGCGTGGTCTGCGGGGTGCTGGCCTGGGACATGGTCAAGGGCGGGTTCCATCTCTTCCACGCCAAGGCCACCCTCTTCGCCACCGGCGGCTACTCCCGGGTCTACCGCACCACCAGCAACGCCCACATCTGCACCGGCGACGGCGCGGCGCTGACCATGAGGGCCGGGCTGCCCTGCGAGGACATGGAATTCGTCCAGTTCCACCCCACCGGCATCTACGGCGCGGGCAACCTGATCACCGAGGGCGTGCGCGGCGAGGGCGGCTATCTGGTCAACTGCCACCAGGACCGCTTCATGGAGGTCTGCGCCCCCCACGAAAAAGACCTGGCCTGCCGCGACGTGGTCAGCCGGGGCATCGCCGAGGAGGTGCGCCACGGGCGGGGTTGCGGCCCCAACAAGGACTACGCCCTGTTGCACATCGAGCACATCGGCAAGGAGAAGATCATGGAGCGGCTGCCCGGCATCTGGGAGCTGGCCATGGTCTTCGCCGGGGTGGATTGCACCAAGGAGCCGATCCCGGTGGTGCCCACCGCCCACTACTCCATGGGCGGCATCCCCACCGATCGCTTCGCCCAGGTGGTGGCTCCCGGCCCCGACGGCGACGAGCAGGTGGTGCCCGGTTTCTACGCCGCCGGCGAGGCGGCCTGCGCCTCGGTGCACGGGGCCAACCGCCTGGGCACCAACTCGCTGCTGGACCTGATGGTCTTCGGCCGCGAGGGCGGCAAGCAGATGGCCCGCTACGCCATGAGCCTGAGTGACTGGCCCGAGCTGCCGGAGAACGCCGGGGCCAAGGGCGTGGCCGAGGTCAAGGGTCTGATGGAATCCAAAGGCGGCCAGCGCCTGGGCCTGATCATGGAGACCCTGCGGGCGGACATGGAGCGCCACTGCGGAGTGTTCCGCACCGAGGCCGACATGCTGGAGCTGAAAAACAAACTCAAGGCCCACCGCGCCGCCTTCGCCCAGGTGTCCCTGGCCGATCACGGCGCGGCCTACAACCTGGACCTGATCGAGGCCCTGGAACTGGGGCACATGCTCGACGTCTGCGCGGCCATCACCGAGGGCGCCCTGGCCCGCCAGGAAAGCCGCGGCGGCCACTACCGCGACGACTACCCCAACCGCGACGACGCTAACTGGCACCAGCACACCCTTAGCTTCCTGGAACCCGACGGCAGCGTGAGCCTGGCCTACAAGCCGGTGCGCATGCAGCCTCTGACCGTGGAGTCCATCGCCCTGGCCGAGCGCAAGTACTAGGCCATGGCTGCAAAATAAAGAGAGGCCCCCATGGACAGCGTGACCTTCACCATTCTGCGTTACGACCCCGCCTCGGGTCAGGCGCCCCATTACCAGGACTATCAAGTCAAGATCACCAAGCCCGGCATGATGATCCTGGACGGCCTGAACCAGATCCGCTGGGAGCAGGACGGCTCCCTGGCCTATCGCCGCTCCTGCCGCGAGGGCGTCTGCGGATCCGACGGCGTCAACGTCAACGGCGTCAACATGCTCACCTGCGTCACCCACGTCGAGGAGGTGGTCAAGAACGGCCGCCTGGTGATCCAGCCCCTGCCCGGCCTGCCCCTGGTCAAGGACCTGGTGGTGGACTTGGACGACTTTTTGCAAAAATACTTCACGGTCAAGCCCTACCTGATCACCAGGACTCCGGCCCCGGACAAGGAGCGCCTGCAAAGCCCCGCCGAACGCAAGAAGCTCGACGGTCTCTACGAGTGCATCCTCTGCGCCTGCTGTTCCAGCTCCTGCCCGTCCTATTGGGCCGACCCCCGCTACCTGGGCCCCAGCGCCCTGTTGAACGTCTGGCGCTTCATCGAAGACAGCCGCGACGAGGGGGCGGACGAACGCCTGGACATCCTGGACGACCATCACGCCTCCTGGCGCTGCCACACCATTCTCAACTGCGTGGAGGCCTGTCCCAAGGGCCTCAACCCCACCAAGGCCATCGCCGGCATCAAGAAGGCCCTGGTCAACCGCCGCTTCTAGCCGGAGCGCTCGCCGAAGCCGCCATGCCCCGCCCCCCGCCGGGGGACGGGGCGCGGCGCGTGGCGGGAAGGAGCAGGAGCATGGAGGATCCGGACCTGCGCAAGAAACGCCTGCGCCTGGCTTGTCGTCGCGGATTCCTGGAGGTGGAGCTGGTCTTGCGCCCCTGGGTGGAGGCCCGCCTCGAGCGCCTGACGCCAGCCGAGGTGGACGACCTGGAACGGATCTTGGCCCTGGAAGACCTGGATCTGTGGGAGATCATCTGCGGCCGCCGGCCGGGGCCGGAAGGTCTGGTCACCGACCTGTTGGCGCGCCTGCGGGCCGACCTAGTGCGCCTGCGCCCCCAGCTTTAGCCCAGGCGGGGGATAATCTGTTTGACAACCCCCGGAAGCCTGGTCTATGTTTGGGATGGATTGAGCTTTGAATACGGGCGGTTATTAGCAGGCGGCCGAGCGCGGCCAGTCGAGCCACAGTCCGATGGGCGGGCCAAGCAACCCATGCCAGGCGCGAGCGACCGATGAGCAGCGAGCGAAATCCCCTGGAGGTGGTCCTCACCCCCGAGCAGATTCAGGCCAGAGTGCGGGAGTTGGGCCAGCAGATCTCCCGCGAGATGGGAAAAGACACCATCCTGCTGGGCATACTCAAGGGCGCGTTCATCTTCATGGGCGACCTGGCCCGGGCCATGACCGTGCCGGTCAGGATGGACTTCGTGCGCCTGGCCTCCTACGGAGCCGACAGCGTCTCCTGCGGCACCATCACCATGTCCAAGGGTCCGGAGTTGGACCTCAAGGGCCAGCGGGTGCTGGTGGTGGAGGACATCGTGGACACCGGGCGCACCGTGCGTTGGCTGCTGGACTGCCTCAACGGCATGGGCGCGGCCGAGGTCAAGGTTTGCTCCTTCATCGACAAGCCCGAACGCCGCGAACTGGATTTGGATATCGACTACGTGGGTTTCCGGGTTCCCCAGGGTTTCCTGGTGGGCTATGGCCTGGACTACAACGAATGCTATCGGCACCTTCCCGGTGTCTACGAGGTCAAGCTGAACCATCAGCGCGGCTGAGGATTGCCCCATGATCGTCCAGTGCGAATCGTGCCAGACCAAGTTCAAGCTTGACGACAGCCGTCTGACCTCGGAAGGGGCCTGGGTGCGCTGCAGCCGCTGCCAGGAAGTCTTCCAGGTCCTGCCTCCGAACCCGGAACAGCCCGCGCCCCCCCAACCCAATGGCAAATCCCAGGACACCTTCGAGCTAAGCGTCGAGCCCGGCCAGGCAGCGGCCGCAGAGGCCGATTTCGGGCTGGACGTGGACGCCATGACCCGGCGCGATGACCGCGCCAAGGGCGGCAAGGGTATCAAGTTGCTGTTCTGGTTGGTTTTCCTGCCCATCATCCTGATCCTGGTCCTGGTGGGTGGGCTGTTGGTCCTGGACCGCATGCATCTTTTGCCCCAGGTGGTCAACCCCTTCCGCAACCTGCCCGGATTCAGCCTGTTCCTGAGCCGGCCAGCCACCAAGCCCGGCCCGACCGGCCTGCCCGGCGGCAAGAGCGAAACGGCGGCCAAATCCCCGGTCCAAGCCGAATACCGCGGCCTGCGTCTGAACCAGGTGCGGGCCTATTACCGAATGAACCAGAAGTCCGGCCGCCTGTTCGTGATCCAGGGCCAGGTGCAGAACGAGGGCGATCAGACCCGGATCAGGGTGATGGTGCGCGGCCAGCTCAACGACACCCAGGGCAAGGCCGCCGCTCAGGTCATGGTCTACGCTGGCCAGGTGT
Source organism: Desulfarculus sp. (assembly GCA_020216805.1). Classification (GTDB taxonomy): domain Bacteria; phylum Desulfobacterota; class Desulfarculia; order Desulfarculales; family Desulfarculaceae; genus JACRDC01. The sequence continues at coordinate 4,264 of JAIWNN010000103.1, forward strand.
TCACCACCGAGGAGCTGCAGGAGCTGCCCTACGAGGAGATCAAGGCCAAGCTGGAGCAACCGCCCCTGTTGCAGGGACAACCCCAACCCCTGACCGCAGGAGGCAACGCGCCCTTCATGATCGTCTTCGCCAACCTGCCCTCCAACCTGGCGGAATACGCCGCCGACGTGGTGGGCTCCGAACCGGCGCCAGCGGAGGGCGCCGCCCGATGAGCGGCTGCCGCCCACGGTGAAAAGGCGCGCCTTCGTCCTGTTCGATAGCCAGGTCGCCCTGGCGCTCACCACCACCCTCCTGGTGCTGGCGGGCGGCACCGCCGGCTACATGCTCATCGAGGGCTGGGACTTCCACGACTCCCTGTTCATGACCATCACCACCGTGGCCACCGTGGGCTACGGCGAGGTCCACCCCCTAAGCCGGCCAGGCGAAATCTTCAGCATGGCGCTGATCCTGGTGGGGGTGGGCTCGGTGCTCTATTTCCTGACCATGATCACCCAGTGGGTGGTGGAGGGCAAACTCCGCCAGGTGATGGGGAGGCGCAGCTTGGAGCGCAAGATCCGGTCGCTCAAGGACCACTACATTATCTGCGGCTACGGCCGCATCGGGGCCCAGGTGGCCGACATGCTGGCGGAGAAGAACGTGGGCATGGTGGTCATCGACACCAGCGAGGAGGCCACCCGGCGGCTGGAGGCGGCGGGCATCCATTACGTGTTGGGCTCGGCCACCGAGGACGAGAGCCTTCTGGCCGCGGGCATCGACCGGGCCCGGGGCCTGGTGGCCACCGTCAGCAGCGATGCCGACAACGTCTACATCGTGCTCACCGCCCGAGGCATGCGGCCGGACCTGTTCATCATCGCCCGGGCCACCGAGCCGGGCAGCGAACGCAAGCTCAAGCGGGCCGGGGCGGACAAGGTGGTCTCGCCCTACTTCATCGGCGCCCGCCGCATCGCCCAGACCGTGCTGCGCCCCTCGGTGGCCGACTTCATCGACCTGACCTTCCACGGCTCGGACCTGGCCCTGCAGATGGAGGAGCTGGTGGTGGGCCAGGAGAACGAACTGGTGGGGGTCAGCCTCAAGGAGTCCGGCCTGCGCCAGAAGCTGGACCTGATCATCCTGGCCATCAAAAAGGCCGACGACCGCATGATCTTCAACCCACCAGCCGACACGGTCATCGACCGGGGCGACACCCTCATCGCCATGGGGCCGCACGAGTCCATGGTCAAGCTGGCCCGGATGCTGGCTGTGGAGTCCTAGGAACGGGGAGCCGCACCGCTCCCGTGCCTTTCGGCCCGGGCCGGCTCAGGCCCGCCGGGGGTGGGAGGCCAGGAAGGCCTCCAATTGCGGCCGGGTGGCCAGGGCCGCGCGCCCGCCCAGGCCGGTGGTGGAGATGGCGGCCAGGGCATTGGCCGTGGTCAGGGCGGTTCCCGGATCCTGGCCCAGCAGGATAGCGTGCACCAGGCCGGCATGAAAGACATCGCCGGCCCCGGTGGTGTCCACCGTGTCCACCGCGAAGCCCGGCGCGAAATAGCGCCGTCCCTCCACCAGCATCTCCGCCCCGCCCCGCCCCAGGGTGCGCCCCACCCAGGCCGGACCCAACCCGGCCAGGCGTCCCAGGGCCCGCTCCGGATTTTCGATGCCAAAAAGGCGCTGGGCGAAGTCCTCGCAACCCATCACCACGTCGCACAGCGAGATTAGTTCCTCGGTGCCGGCGAAGATGCGCTCGGCGTCCAGGCTCACCAGCAGGCCGTGGGCCTTGGCCAGGCGAGCGGCGGCGATGGAGGCCTGCCAGAAATGCCCGTCCAGGTGCAGCACCCGGGCGCTGGCGATTAGCTTCTCGTCCAGATCCTCCGGCTCCAGGCGACAGGCCTCGTCCCGGGTCCAGATGATGGTGCGCTCGCCACTCCGTTCTTCCACCATGATGAAGGCCTGCTGGCTGCCGGTCCCGGGCCTGACCAAGAGCCCGGCCGGGTCCACCCCGCACTCCCGCAGCCAGGGCCCGGCCTGGCGGCCGGGATCGTCGTCGCCGCAGACCCCGGCATAGGCCACCCGCCAGCCCAGGCGGCCCAGGGCGCAGGCCGCGGTGGCGGCCTGGCCCCCGCCCATGGTGGTCAGGGTCTTCATGCGCAGCTTGCCGCCCCATTCCGGGCGATGGGGGATCAGGCAGAGATGGTCGGCGGCGTTGAGCCCCAGGCAGAGCACGTCGCGGCTACGTTCCTCGGACGGCGGGACGGCGGGCAGGTTGGTCATGGCAGGCCCCCTCAGGAAAAAAATCCCGCGCCGGAAAAAACGCGAATCCGCGCTTGACCGGGGTTGGGATAATTGCTAGGGTCATTCTACATTCGGTTTGGGCGCCCGTTAAGGGCTTAATAGGGAAGCCGGTAAAAGCCGGCGCGGTCCCGCCGCTGTGACCGGGGACGAAATCCGCTGGACCATGCCACTGGCGTCAACCATGACGTCGGGAAGGCGCGGAGAGTAGGCTGATCCGGGAGCCAGAAGACCTACCCAGACCAACGTTGCGGCAGGCGTTCGTGGATTGACGTCTCCGGAGGCTGGGGCTAAGCAAACTGGGTGCGCCCCGAGTCCTATTCATGGGACTCGGGGCGTTTTTTTCGCCTCCGGTCGTTTATGGCAACCCTGATCACACTGAATCGGAGGAGAGAAGCATGCGGAAGTTGAGCCTGATCCTGATCATGCTGGGCCTGGCCGGTCCGGTGGCTGCCTCCGGGGCTTCTGGCGACCCCGGGGCCACCCCGGCCCCGGGCCAGGCCGCCACCCTGGCCCCGGTGACCGTCACCGCCAAACGCCAGGCGGCGGCCTTCCTGGACACCGCCGCCGCCACCACCACCCTGGAGCGCGAGGAGATCGAGCTGATGGCCGGCGACTCGGCCCTGGACCTGGTGGAGCAGACCGCCGGGGTCTTCATCTCCGCCCAGTTGCCCGGCGGCGTGAACCAGGGCGGCATGAACGGCGAGGCCGGCCTGCGCGGACTCAAGGGCGGGGAGCTGGTGCTGCTCAACGGCCTGCCCATCCTGGCCTCGCCGGCCAACGGCGGCTACGACCTGGCCATGATCCCCAAGCGGATGATCGAGCGCATCGAGATCGTCAAGGGCGCCCAGGCGGTGCTCTACGGCTCCCAGGCCATGTCCGGGGTCATCAACGTCATCACCCGCCAGCCGACGGCGGCCGAGGGCAAGACCCAGGCCGGGGCCGACGCCAAGGCCGGCAACCGCGACCGCTGGCAGGCCGGGGTCTGGGGCGACCATCCCCTGGCCTGGGTCGGCGGCCAGGCGGGCGGCCAGGGGGCCCTGGACCAGGTCAAGGTCAACTACAGCACTCGCAGCCCCTACAACACCAATCTCAAACGGGTCAACGAGCAGGCGGCCTTGGTGGCCACCCGGCCCCTGCCCTGGCTGAGCCTGAACTACATGCTCAACCGCCAGGAGTCGGGCTACACCCGCTCCTATGGCAAGAGCCCGGCCAGCGACTACCAGACCGACCAGAAGCTGACCCACAACTATCTCTGGGGCGGGGTGGACCGGCCGGACCTGCGCCTGATGGGCTTTTTGCACTACAGCCACATGGACCTGGGCTATGACTACGACGCCCTGAACAAGCCCAACCGCGAGGAGGAAAAACACCACCAGAGCCTGGGCCTGGATGGTCAGCGCAGCAGCCGCCTGGGTCCGGTGAACCTGGTCTACGGCCTGCGCTACGTCTACGAGCGTCAGCACGACATCGACCAGGATCTCTCCGGCTCGGATCGGGCCGGCTACCGGGTGGTGGAGTCATATGTCAACCACCACCGTCACCAGGGCTCGCTGTTCGCCATGGCCGAGTGGGAGCCCGGGCCGGACTGGCTCCTCAGCGCCGGCCTGCGCGGCGAGGCCGCCTTCAACACCGAGCAGAACAGCGACGACCACCAGGAGGCCCTGCCCCAGCTCTCGGCCCTCTACCGCCTGAGCAAGCAACAATCTCTCTATGCCAACCTGGGGCGCACCTTCCGCCTGCCCACCTTCACTCAACTCTACTCCACCTCCGCCACCATCGGCGGCAACCCGGACCTGGGGCCGGAGCGGGGCTGGACCTACGAGCTGGGCTGGAAGACGGCCGACAAGTCCTACTCCGCCAGCCTGGCCCTGTTCCACATGGCCTACACCGACAAGGTCCGTTACATCTACAACGACGCCCAGGAGCGCTACATCGCCCAGAACCTGGACAAGTGGCAGTCCACCGGGGTGGAGGCCCAAGTCAAGCTAGCGCTGGGCGGCGGCTTCTGGCTGGAGCTGGGTGGCTATTGGGCCGATCCCTGGGAGGAGGACGGCGGCGTGGAAAAGCAGTCCGGGCCCAAGCTCCAGGCGGTGCCCGGCCTCTCCTGGCGGGGCCAGCGCCTCCAGGCCGGGGTCAACGCGGTCTTCCAACTGGAGCGCGAGGACAACCTGGACGACTACTGCAACCTGCGCGGCCGGGCCAGCTACCGCCTGACCGACTGGTGCCGCCTGGAGTTGGAGGCCGACAACCTGCTGGACAAGCGCCTGGTGGTGGACGGCAACATGACCCCCGGCGCCAGCAGCAATTACGAGGTGTACCACCCCGGGCTCAACGTCTTCGCCGGGGTGAGTTTCGTCTACTAGCCCCCACAAGCGCGACGGACCGCCCCACCCAGGACGGTCCGTCCCACCAAGCCCTCCGCGCCCTGGTTGAGGCCCAGGGCTTGTCCCCAGGGGCGGCTCCCTTTCCCCGGGGGGGCCGCCCCCTCCTCTTGGCTATTCCTTGGGCAACACCTTCACCGGCAGTTTGCCGGCCAGGGCCTGGGCGAAGCGCTGGGCGTCGGATTCCTCGCCCACGATGGCCCCGTAGTGCATGGGAATGGCCAAGCCCGGCCGGATGGCCAGGGCCGCCTCCACCGCCTCCGCCGCGGTCATGACGTAGGTGCCCGAGACCGGCAGCAGGGCGATGTCCACCCGCAGGTCCTTCATCTCGGGGATGAAGTCGGTGTCTCCGGCGTGGTAGATCCGCACCCCGTCCACCTCCACCACGAATCCCACCCAGTTGTTGGTCCGGGGGTGGAACTGCTTGTTGGTGTTGTAGGCCGGGACGCCGGTGACCTTGACTCCCGCCAGATCCAGGCTCTGGCCGGGCTTGATCACCTTCACCCCCGCCCCGCCCAGCTTGGCGGCGCAATTGGCCTCGGTGACGATGACCGTCTTTTCATCGCGGATCTTGGCGATGTCCTCGGCCACGCAGTGGTCGAAATGGTCGTGGCTGCAAAGGATCAGCGCGGCGGTGGGTCCGCCGGCCAGTTGGAAGGGGTCGAAGTAAATCGGGCCGACGCTGCTGTCCAGACGGAAGCAGTCGTGGCCCAGCCAGTGCAGATTCGCCACCGCGCGATCGATGGCGGACTGGTCGGCCATGGCGTCGCTCCTTGCTTGGGCGGGGTCCGGCGCGCTAGTCCTGGGCCAGGACCACCTTGTGGTTGACCAGGGACATGGATTTGATGCGAGCCTTGAGCACCTTTTGCTCGCCGTAGATGGAAACCAGGCGGGTGGTGCCGTCATCCTGGGGCTCGATCACGTCCACGTCGGCCAACAGCAGTTGCTCCTGGCCCTCCTTGTTCAGAATGTAGGCCGTGGCTTCACACATTGTCCATCAGCTCCTTGAGGCGGATCTTGACGATCTGGTCGACTTGGTGCGGCAGCGGCTCGTGGGTCACCCCCACCACCTCGACGTTTTCCTGGGTCAGGGGAAGCAGAAACTTGCGGGCCGGGCAGGATGCCACCGCCGCGGCCACCGCCGGAGTCACCTCGCCCATCATGGCGTTGGCCAGCACGATGCCGATGGGGCCGATGACTACATCGGCCTGCTGGATGGTCCAGATGATGGCGTTCTCGCCAGTGGCCCCCCGGTTGGCGTGGGCCTTCATCATCTGGGCGGTGGCGATGGCGTTGGTGCCCAGGGCCAACACCTCGATCTGCTCGCCGAACTCTTCCTTGAGCCGGCGGATGATGACTCCACCGATGCCCCCGCCCTGGCCGTCGATCACGCAAACGCGCATCCGTTTCATCCGACTCCCTTCCCGCCTCCCAAGGTCGGCTTCACTTCTACCATACCCGCAACGCCCCGGCGGGGCAATATCGGCCAGCGCGCGTTAAACTGCTTGTGGCGCGACACGTTCGGGCGTATTAACATGAAGAGGCTGAGTCCGGCAAGCCAGTGGGTGGATTGATGTTGCTTTTTCTAGGGTTGTTCATAGGGGCCTACCTACTGGGCTCGGTGCCCTTCGGCCTGGCGATGGCCCGGTTGGCGGGCGGGAGCGATCCCCGCCGGGCGGGATCGGGCAACATCGGGGCCACCAACGTGGCCCGGCTGGCCGGCAAGACGGCCGGAGCGGCCACGCTTCTGCTGGACGCGGGCAAGGGCTGGCTGCCGGCCTACCTGGCCTGGGGCTGGCTGGAGCCCTGGCAGGCGGCGGCGGTGGGACTGGCCGCGGTGCTGGGCCACATCTTCCCGATCTACCTGCGCTTCCAGGGTGGCAAGGGCGTGGCCACCGCCCTGGGTGCGATGCTGGCCGCCGCGCCGTTGGCCACCCTGGTGGTGTTGGGCATTCTGGCCGGGATCGCCTGGTGGACCACCCACATGTCGGTGGGCTCCCTGGCCGGCATCGGCAGCGCGCCCCTGGTGATGCTCTTCCTGGGCCAGCCCACCCCCCTGGTGCTGAGCACCGTGGGCATGGCGCTGTTGGTGGTCTGGCGTCACCGCGACAACATCGTCCGCCTGCGCCAGGGTCGCGAGAACCGCCTGCGCTAGCCTAGGGCCGACCTTGGCCCCCGGCGGAGCGCAGGCGTTCCAGATTGGCCCGGGCCTCGGGAGCGGCCGCTAACAATTCCGCGAGGTTGGCGCAGGGATACGGGGCGCGTTCCGCGCGGTTGTCCAGCCCCTTGTCCCGGCCGCGCCCGGCGGCCGCCAATCGAGCTGGGCCGCCACCCCACCGCACCGCCCGCGTTTTCGGCTACAGCCGGCCCAAACGGCGTTCCTTGCGCCGCCGGGCCTTGGGCGCACGCTGGCTGGGCCCTTTCTTCTTGGTGGTGAAATCCCAGCCCTGGTCGTCGTCCTCGCCCGCCGGAAGCCAGCCCTGGGCGGTGTCCATCAGCCGGGCGGCGAAGACCCGGGCCTCGATCACCTCCGCCCCGCCGGCCCGGCAGCGGCGGGCCAACTCGCGGTCGTCGGTGATCACCGTGGCTCCGGCGCCCTGGGCCACAGCCAGGTGGGCGATGATCCCGTCGGCGTTGACGCGCTGGCCGGAGAAGATCACCGGCACTCCGCACAGGCTGCTCCGGCTGGGCTCCTGGTCCGGCCCGCCGTCGAAGACCACCGTGAGCCTGTGGTTCTTCTTCCGGTGGTAGATGCGCAGCGCCGTGCACAGGGCCTCGCGACCGCGGCCCAAATCCGCGGCCAGGAACAACTCCGGAGCCTGGTGGATGAGATTGTAACCGTCGATGATCAGGTGCATGGCGCGGAGGTCCGCTTAGCGCCGCAACAACTCCAGCAGGCGCTCCAGCTCGCTGTCGGAAAAGAAGTGCAGCACGATCTGCCCCCGCTTGGCCCGCCCCTTGATCTCCACCTTGGTGCCCACCTTGTGGCGCAGCTCATCGGCCAGGCTTTCCAGGTAGACCTGATCCGGCACCGCCTTGCGGGCCTTGGGGCTCTGCAAAAGGCTCTTGACCAGGCGCTCGGTGGCCCGCACCGACAAACCATGCTTGAGGATCTGATCCCGGGCCTGGCGGATCAGGGGGGCCGAACCCAGGGCCAACAACGCCCGACCATGGCCGGCGGTCAGCGCCCCGGTGGCCAGGTCGTCCAGCACCAGATCCGGCAGCTTCAGCAGGCGCAGGGTGTTGGCCACCGTGGAGCGGTCCTTGCCCACCCCGGCGGCGATGTCCTCGTGGCTAAGGGAGAACTCCTCGGCCAGGCGCTGGAAGGCGTGCGCCTCCTCCAGGGGGTTCAGATCCTCGCGCTGGAGGTTTTCCAGCAGGGCCAGGAGCAGGGCCTGCTGGTCGCTGGCCTGGCGCACCACCACCGGCACCGTGGTCAGCCCCGCCATCTGGCTGGCTCGCAGGCGGCGCTCGCCGGCGATGAGCTGATAGCCCCGCTCCACCGGACGCACCACCAGAGGCTGCAACACCCCGTGCTGACTGATGGAATCTGACAGGGCCTCCAGGGCGGCCTGATCGTAGACCCTGCGGGGCTGGAAGGGGTTGGGCTCGATGCTCTCCAGGGGTAGTTGCAGCACCCGATCGTCGGGTCGGGCCTCGGTGGGGCTCTGGCTGGGCAAGAGGTCATCGCCCAGCAGCGCCGCCAGCCCCCTGCCCAGGGCGGGGGGCTTCTTGCGGCCAGCCTTGTGCTTGTCCGCCTCCTGAGTCATGCCGCCTCCCCCTGGCTCTCCTGGCCGGGCCCGCCGGAAAGCACCTCGCGCGCCAGATCCAGGTAGGCCTGGGCTCCGCTGCTCTTGACGTCGTAAAGCAGCACCGGCTTGCCGTGGCTGGGGGCCTCGGACAGGCGCACGTTGCGCGGCACCACGCTGCGAAACACCAGTTTGCCGAAATGGCCGCGCACATCCTCGGCCACCTGGCGGCTCAAGTTGTTGCGACCGTCGTACATGGTCAGCAGGATGCCCAGCAGGCCCAGGCCGGGGTTGAGGGTGCGGCGCACCCGGGCCACGGTGTGCAGGAGCTGGGTCAGGCCCTCCAGGGCGTAGTATTCGCATTGCAGGGGGATCAGCACCGACTGGCAGGCGGTCAGGGCGTTGAGGGTGAGAAGTCCCAGGGAGGGCGGACAATCCAGGATTATGAAGCGGAAACGCTCCCCCAGCTTGGCCAGGACCTTGGCCAGCAGATACTCGCGCTCGGCCGATGAAGCCAGCTCCATCTCGGCCCCGAAGAGGTTCACGTCGCTGCCGATGAGCTTGAGATGGCTCAATTCGGTGTCGCGGATGGCGTCCTGGGGCTGGCGGGCTCCGATCAGGACTTGGTAAAGGGTGGGCTGGTCCGGTCCCAGCTTGACCCCCAGCCCGCTGGTGGCGTTGCCCTGCGCGTCGCAGTCCACCAAGAGGGTCTCCTGCTCGGCCGCGGCCAGGCCGGCGGCCAGGTTGACCGCGGTGGTGGTCTTGCCCACTCCGCCCTTCTGGTTGGCTATGGTGATGATGCGCCCCATGGGGCTAAACCTTAACCAGCCCGCGGCGGCCTTGGCAAGCAAAAAGGCTGCGGCCTCCAGCAGGATCAGCCGGAGGCGCGCCCGCGGGGTTCGCTAGTAAATTATACAATAATTAGTGCTTCTTGCGTTTGGAGCGACTGACTTTGGCCGTGCGACCCCGCACCCGGCGGATATTGGCGGGGCGGTGAGGGTCGTCGCTCATCTCCTCCGGTTCGGGCCCCGGAGCCGGCTTGGGGGCCGGCTTGGCGCTGGGCTTGGCCGGGCTGGCGGGTTGGGGCAGGCTGACCTTGAGTCCACCGCCCTGGGGCATCATCAGCAGCATGGGGCTGGCCACGTAGACCGAGGAGTAGGTGCCCACCGCCACGCCTATGAGCAAGGCCAGGGCGAAGTCCTCGATGACGCCGCCCCCCAGCAGAAACAGGCAGACCAGCACCAGCAGGGTGGTGCCGCTGGTCAGGATGGTCCGGCTCAGGGTTTGGTTGACCGAATCGTTGATCACCTGTTCGAAGGAGGCGCCGCGCCCGCCTTTGCGCAAGTTCTCGCGGATGCGGTCGTAGACGATGATGGTGTCGTTGAGCGAATAACCGATGACGGTGAGGATGGCGGCCACGCTGGAGAGATTGAACTCTCGGCCGCAGAGGGTGTAGATGCCCACCGTGATCAGCACGTCGTGGGACAGGCTGACCACCGCGCCCATGGCGTAGCGCAGGCGCAGGATCCAGCAGGCGGCCATGGTCACGCTCAGGGCGATGACGATCTGGGCGATCATGACCAGGGTGTCGGACAAGCCCAGCACCGTGGCCAGAAGCCAGTGGGTCAGCAGGGCGGTGGCCACCAGGACGCCGGCCATCACCGCCGAGAGGATCCATTTGGCCTCGAACCGCCCGGAGATGTAGACCGCCATCAGGAGCAGGGCGAAGAAGACCGCCATCAGGGCCTGCTCACGCAGGTCCTTGCCGACTTTGGGACCCACGGTCTCCACCCGGCGCACCTCGAAGGTGTCGCCATAGCTGGCCTTCAGAGCCTGGGCCAGCTTCTGGTCCAGGCCGGACAGATCCAGGTCGGGCTTCTGGGCGCGGACCAGGAACTCGCTGTCCTCGTCCTTGCCGAAGCGCTGCACCAAGGAGTCGTCCATGCCGATGGGCTTCAGGGCCTGCTTGACCGCGGCGGCGTCGGTGGGTTTCTGGAACTTCACCTGGATCAGGATGCCGCCGGAGAAGTCGATGCCATAGTTGGGCCCGCCAGTGATCAGCAGGGGAATCAGGCTCAGGACCAGCAGGGCGGCCGATAACAGCATGAGCAGGTTGCGTTTGCCCATGAAGTTGATGTTGATGTCGGGTCTGATTAGTTGCATGTCAACTCCGCGATTGCCGGGCGTTTATCAGCCAGCCGGCGCGCCAGGGCGCCGCAGCCCAAGGTTCTCCTAGATGCTCAGGCTCCGGGGCCGGTAGCGCTGGATCACATAGTCGAAGCAAAGCCGGGTGACGATGATGGCCGTGAACATGCTGCTGGCCAGGCCGATGGTCAGGGTCACCGCGAAGCCCTTGATGGGGCCGGTGCCGAATTGGAACAGCACCAGGGCCGTGATCAGGGTGGTGATGTTGGCGTCCAGGATCGTCACCGTGGCCCGGCCATAGCCGGCCTCCACCGCGGCGGCCGGGGTCTTGCCCAACCGCATTTCCTCGCGAATGCGTTCGTTGATCAGCACGTTGGCGTCCACCGCCATGCCGATGGTCAGGATGATGCCCGCGATGCCGGGCAGGGTCAGGGTGGCCTGGAAGGCGGCCAGGGCGGCCATGATCAGGATTAGGTTAAGGATCAGGGCGAAGTCCGCCGCCAGCCCGGCAAGCTTGTAGTAGACCAGCACGAACAGCAGCACCAGGGCGCCGCCCACCAGGGCCGAGATGATGCCCTGGTTGATGGAGTCGCGGCCCAGGCTCGGGCCCACGATGCGCTCCTCCAGGATCTTGACCGGGGCCGGCAGGGCGCCGGAGCGCAGCACCACCGCCAGGTCGCGGGCCTCCTCCAGGGTGAAGTCGCCGGAGATGCGGGCCTCGCCGCCGGTGATGGCCTCCTGGATGACCGGGGCCGACTGCACCTTGCCGTCCAGGACGATAGCCAGCTTCTTCTTGACGTTGCGGCTGGTCAGATCGGCGAACTGGCGCGCGCCGGTGCTGTTGAAGGAGACCGAGACATAGGGCTCGTGGCCCTGGCTGTCGAACTGGACCCGGGCGTCGGTGATGGTCTCGCCGGTCATGCTGGCCCGGGAACGGATGACGATGGGCTCCTTGTTCACCCGGCCGGTGCCGCGGTCGCGGCTTTGCAGATAGGCCAGTTCGCTGCCGGCCGGGAGGGGGCCCTTGCCGGCGTTGCGCGGGTCCACCGTGTCGTCGACCAGCTTGAACTCCAATTGAGCGGTTTTGCCGATCAGGGCGATGGCGCGCTGGGGGTCCTTGACGCCGGGCAGTTGCACCATAATTCGACCGCCGGCCTGGGGCACGATCTCCGGCTCGCTGACGCCGAACTGGTCGATGCGGTTGCGAATCGTCTCCAGGGCCTGGCTGGCGGCCTGACTCTCGATGCTCTTGACCGCCTCGGGCTTCAGGCCCAGCATCATCGTCACCTGGCCGTCGTTGTCGGTGCGCGAGGACTCGATCTTGTAGTCGGGCAGGCTGTTGTGCACCAGGTCCTCGAACTTGGCTCGCTCGGACTCGGCCAGCAGGTTCAGCTTGATCCGGCGCTGGCCGTCGACCTCGGGCTTGGTGGCGCGGACCTTCTCGTCGCGCAGCCGGCGCTGCAGGTCCTGGCTGGCCCGCTCCACGCTGGAGGCCACCGCCTTGTCCACCTCCACCTCCAGGATCAGGTGCATGCCGCCCTGGAGGTCAAGACCCAGGCGGATCTGCTCCGAGGGCAGGAAGCTGGTCCACCACGAGGGCAGCTTGGGGCCCAGGCTGGGGATGAGGTAGAAGACGGCCACGATCAGGACGACCGCCACCAGGGTCAGCTTGTAGGTGAAGTTCCTTGGCAAGGTCCACTCCCGAGGCCGGCCGCGCATCCCCGCGGCCCGGCTTTAGGTTTGATCGCCCGCGCCCCCCGCCCCGCCGCAGGCGGAGCCGAGGGGTCGGGTTGGTAATCCGGCGGAATCGCCGTTATTTTTTTTCGGGGGCCGGGGCCGCCGGGGCCTCACCCCCAGCCACGCCGGCGATATGGCCGCGGCTGACCTTCACCCGCACCTGGGGGGCCACCTCCAGCACCACCACGTTATCGGTGATGCCGGTGATCTTGCCGTAGAGGCCGCCGCTGGTCAACACGTTGTCACCTTTGCGGAGGTTGCTCAGCATCTCTTTGTGCTGCTTGGCTTTTTTCTGCTGGGGCCGGATGAGCAGGAAATAGAAGACCGCGAACATCAGCACCAACATGGGCAAGGGGCCCGAAAGCAGGCTTCCCAGACCGCCGGCGGCGCCGCCCTCCTGGGCCCAGGCCGAAGTGGCCGTGAACAGATCAAACATCTTTTCCTCCCTGGTTCATGCCGCCTCCTCCCCCTGGTCCCCGGCCAAACCGGACATAACCTGGCGGGCGAAGGCCTGGTAGCGTCCCTCGCGGATGGCGCGGCGCAATCCGGCCATCAGGTTCAGGATGTAGTACAGATTGTGAACGGTGTTGAGGCGATAGGCCAACAGCTCCCGGGCCATGAACAGATGGCGCAGGTAGGCCCGGCTGTAGGTCTGGCAGGTGGGGCAGCCGCAGCCCTCCTCCACCGGCTCGGGGTCGCGGGCGAAGCGGGCGTTGCGGAGGTTGAGCCGTCCCCGGGCGGTGAGCAGGGTGCCGTTGCGGGCCATGCGGGTGGGCAGCACGCAGTCGAACATGTCCACGCCCAGGCCGACGCAGGCCACCAGGTCCGCCGGCTCGCCCACGCCCATCAGGTAGACGGGCCGGTCGGCCGGCAACAGGGGCACCGTGGCGGCGATGGTCTCCATCATGGCTTCCTTGGCCTCGCCCACGCTGAGGCCGCCCAGGGCGTAGCCGTCCATATCGAGGTCGGTCAGCAGTTCCACGCTGCGGCGGCGAAGGTCGGCATGGACCCCTCCCTGCACGATGCCCATCAAGGCCCCGCCTTGCGGGCTGCGGGCGGCCAGGGCCCGTTGGGCCCAGCGGGCGTCGCGCGATAGCGACCGCTCCAGATAGTCCCGCCCGGCCCCGGCGGGGGGGCACTCGTCCAGCATCATCATCACGTCCGAGCCCAGGTGCTCCTGGGCCCGCACCGCCTCCTCCGGGGTCAGGCGCAACAGGCTCCCGTCCAGGTGGGAGCGGAAACTGACCCCCTCCTCGTCCACCTTGCGCAACGCGGCCAGGCTGAAGACCTGGAACCCGCCGCTGTCGGTGAGAATAGGTCCCTCCCAGCCCATGAAGCGGTGCAGCCCGCCCAGACCGGCCACCACCTCCGCCCCCGGGCGCAGGGCCAGGTGGTAGGTGTTGGCCAGAATCATGTCCGCTCCCAGGGCAGCCACCTCGCCGGGCAACAGACCCTTGACCGTGCCCTGGGTGCCCACCGGCATGAAGGCCGGGGTGCGCACCACCCCTCGCCGGGTGGTCAACTCGCCGGTCCGAGCCCGGCCGTCGCGGGCCCTTTCGCGGTATGTCAGCCGCGGTTCGCTCATAGGATCAACATGGCGTCACCGAAGCTGTAAAAGCGGTATTCCCGCGCGATCGCCTCGGCATAGGCCGCCAAGACCCGCTCTCGCCCGGCCAAGGCCGCCACCAGCATCAAAAGCGTGGTGCGCGGCAGGTGAAAGTTGGTCAGCAGGCCGTCGATCGCCTGGAAGGCGAAGCCCGGCCCGATCAGGAGGTCGCACCAGCCCTGGCGCGCGGCCAACCGGCCGGGGGCCGCGGCCCACTCCAGCGCCCGCAGGCTGGTGGTGCCCACCGCCACCACCCGTCCGCCTCGGGCCTTGGCGGCCGCCACCGCGGCGATGGTGCTCTCGGGCACATCCACCCACTCGGCGTGCAGCCGTCCGGCGGCCAGGTCGGCCGGGTCGGGCTCGGCAAAGGTGCCATAGCCCACGTGCAAGGTCAAGCGGGCCAGGCCCACCCCCCGGCGGGCCAGGGCGGCCAGCAGTTCGGGGCTCAGGTGCAGCCCGGCGGTGGGGGCGGCCACCGCGCCTTCGCGGGCGGCGTAGACCGTCTGGTAACGCCGAGCGTCGGCCGCCACCGGCCCCTGGGGCCGCTTGATGTAGGGCGGCAGGGGCGTCTGGCCCCAGCGCCGGGCCAGCTCCAGGCCG
>JAIWNN010000104.1 GCA_020216805.1 Desulfarculus sp.
CCCCCTCGGCGGCTGCCCCCGCCGCGGCCCCGTCTCGGGCGGGAGAGCCCCAACCGGCCCCGCGCCCTGGCTCCACTTCGGCCGCCCCGGCCGAGACTGCGCGCCCCCACCCGACGGCCACGCCGCCCTCGACCCTGGTCGAGGAGGAGGCCGCGGCCCTGGAGCTGGAGTTGGAGCCCGAGATCGAGCTGGAGGCGGGCGAGGCCCTCGACCTGGCCGACGAGGACGATGATGACGAGGGCGGCGACCTGCGCCTGGAACTGGATCCAGCCGTGATCGAGCAGGCGCGGCAGGTCCTGGCCCGGCTGGTGGAGCCCCTGGACCCCGGGGCCCGGGTGGAGGCCCAGGGCGGGCCCCAGGGCATCGAGCTGTCGGTGCAGGGTCAGGAGGCGGGCATGCTCATCGGCCGGCGCGGCTCCACCCTGGAGGCCCTGCAATACCTGGTGGTGCGCATCGTCAGCCACCAGCACGGCCGGCCGGTGCGCATCGTGGTGGATGCCGGCGACTACCGCCGCCGCCGCCGCGAGGCCCTGGAGGAGACCGCCCGGCGCATGGCCCAGAAGGTCAAGAGCAGCGGCCGTTCGGCGGCCATGGGCCCCCTGGCCGCCCAGGAGCGCCGCCTGATCCACCTGGCCCTCAAGGCCGATCCCGAGGTGGTCACCCTGAGTCGGGGCCGGGGCGAATTGAAGAAGGTCATCATCAGCCCCAAGGTCTAGTCTCTCGGCTGGCCCAACCGACCCCACGCCCGGCGCGGCCCAACCCGCCGGGCTTTTTTACGCCCGCTCGCTTGCACCCGCCCGGCGCCCCCTCCCGCGTCGCCCCCGCGACCCGTTTCACGTGAAACAGGACCAGCGCGGTCAACCCCGTCCGCTGGCGGGCGAGGGCCGCCCCAGGCGGTATAATGCCCCCCATGACCTGCGTTCAGCTCCCCGACGCCCGCGACACCATCGCCGCCCCGGCCACCCCGGCCGGTCCGGGCGGCATCGCCATCCTGCGGGTGAGCGGACCCCGGGCCTGGGAGGTCGGCCGCGCCCTCTTCCAACCCCGCCGGCCCTGGCCGCCCGGCGGCCCCCGGCCCTGGCGCTTCCACCTGGGCTCGCTGCTTGACGCCGACGGCCAGGCCATCGACGAGGCCCTGGCGGTCTTCTTCCGCGCCCCCCGCTCCTACACCACCCAGGACCTGGTGGAGCTGCACTGCCACGGCGGCCCGGCCGTCCTGCGCCAGGCGCTCGATTCCGCCTTGGCCCGGGGCTGCCGCCTGGCCCGGCCGGGCGAATTCACCCTGCGCGCCTTCCTGGGCGGCCGTCTGGACCTGGGCCAGGCCGAGGCGGTGGCCGGGCTGATCGCCGCCCGCTGCCAGGGCGAGGCCCGCCTGGCCCTGGCCAACCTGACCGGCGGCCTGGCCCGGGGTCTGGCCCCGGTGCGCCAGGTTTTGCTGACCGCCGCCGCCCGGGTGGAGGCGGCCATCGACTTTGCCGAGGACCTGGCCCCGGAGGAAACCGCCGGCCTGGAGGCCCTGGCCGCCGAGCTGGCCGCTGGCGTCCAGGAGCCCTTGGCGGAGCTGATCCGGCGCAGCCAGCGCCGCCGGGTGTTCCGGGAGGGGGCCGTGGTGGTGCTCTGCGGCCGGCCCAACGTGGGCAAGTCCAGCCTGTTCAACGCCCTCCTGGGACGGCAACGCGCCCTGGTCAGCCGCCTGGCCGGCACCACCCGCGACACCCTGGAAGAGCCCCTGGTGTTGGGTGGGGTGGCCGTGCGCCTGGTGGACACCGCCGGTCTGGGCTGGGGAGGGGAGGCTTGCCCCAGCCCGGCGGCCGAACTGGACGAATTGGGCCGGCAAGCGGCCGGCCAGGCGGTGGCCGCGGCCGACCTGCTGCTGGTGGTCATGGATGGCGGCCAGCCCCTGACCCCGGCCGACCGGGAGGTCATGGTGGCCAGCGCCGGCCGGCCGCGCCTGGTGGCGGTCAACAAGGCCGACCTGGCCCCGGCCTGGGACCTGGCGGAGCTGGGATCACCGATGGAGAATGAGCCCGTGTTGCGGGTCAGCGCCGCCCGGGGGACCGGGCTGGAGGAGCTGGCCCAGCGCCTGGGCGATGCCCTGACCGGGGGCCAGGCCGAGCCCCAACCGGGGGAGGTTCTGGCCGGGACCCGCCAGGTGGAGGCCCTGGAGCGCTGCCGGGCGGCGGCGGAACGGGCCGGGGAGCAACTCCGGGCCGGGGCCTGGGAGCTGGTTTCGCTGGAACTGGGCGAGGCCCTGGCCGCCCTGGGCGAGGTGGACGGCCTGGGCGCGTCGGACCAGGTGATCGAGGCGGTTTTCAGTCAATTCTGCGTGGGCAAGTGAGATGGCCAACGCCTCCCTCCCCCCCGCCCGGCCTCCGGAGCTGGCCCCCGCCCTGGAGCGCCTGGCCGCCGAGCTCTTGCGCTGGAACCAGCGCATCAACCTGACCGGCTACCGCGACCCGGAGGAGGTGCGGGTGGGGCTCTTCCTGGACGCCCTGGCCCTGGTGCCCCATCTGGCCGGGGATAGCCTGTTGGACATCGGCTCCGGGGCCGGGTTTCCGGGGTTGGTGCTGGCCCTGGCCCGGCCGGACCTGGCGGTGACCCTGTTGGAGCCCCGGGCCAAGCGGGTCAGCTTCCAGAAGCACGCCATCCGAACCTTGGGCCTGGGCAACGTCCGGGCGGTGCAGGGCCGGGCCGGAAACGGTCCCGACGCCGCCCTGCCGGGCGAGGTCTTCTCCACGGTGACGGTCAAGGCGGTGGGGAGCCTGGCCGACTCCCTGGCCCTGGCCCGGCCCTACCTGGCCCCCGGGGGCCGGATCCTGCTGCCCCGCGGCCGGGGGGACCGGGCGGCGGCCCTGGACGCCGGCCTGGCGGTGGTGGACTACGAGCTGCCGCCCCCGGGCGGGCGGCGGATCATCGTCCTGGCCGGCTAGTCCAGCGCCCGGCCGCGGCTGGGTCACCCTCGGCCCAACCGCTTCTTTTCCCATGGCAAGACACCTGTCCCGCCGGTCACGTTTCACGTGAAACGGGAACGACCCGCCGGTCAACCCGCCTGGCGCTGGTGGTTTTCCAGGGGGCTGATCAACGGCCGTCCGGTGGGCAGCACCACGGTGAAGGCGGCGCCCTTGCCCGGGGCCGTCTCCAGCTCGATCCGCCCCTCGTGCTGCTTGATGATGCCGTGGCTGATGGCCAACCCCAGGCCGGTGCCCCGGCCCCGGGCCTTGGTGGTGAAGAAGGGCTCGAAGATGCGCCGGGCCACCTCCTCGGGGATGCCCGGGCCATGATCGCGGAAGACCACCCGAATCTCGCCCTCCTGGGGAAGGTGGCGGGTGGAGAGCTCCAACCGCCCCTTGCCCTCCATGGCCTCGGCGGCGTTGATGACCATGTTCAGGAAGACCTGCTCCAGCTTGGAGCGGTGGCCGTAGAACTGGGGCAGGTGGGGGTCCAGGTCGCGCACCACCTCCACGTTGCGCAGAATGATGTGCCCCTCGATCAACCCCACCATCTCGGTCAGCACCTGGTTGAGGTCCAAGGCCTCCTTACTGGGGGCGTCCTCGCGGGCGAAGTCCAACAGGCCCCGCACGATGATCTTGCACCGGTTGGTGAGCTTGATGATCTTCTCGGCGGTGGCGAACAGTGGGTTCTCCTCGCCCAGGTCCTCGGCCATCAGGTGGGCGTAGGTCAGGATGCCGCCCAAGGGGTTGTTGACCTCGTGGGCGATGTCGAAGGCCAGCTTGCCGGTGGCGGCCAGGCGCTCGGAGCGGATCAGTTGCTCCTCCATCCGCTTGCGGTAGGAGACGTCGCGCACGGTGTAGAGCATGGCCCGCTTGCCCTGATAGGCGGCCGGGGCCGCGGTCAGCTCCAGGTCGAAGACGCTGTCTCCACGCTTGCCCTGCCCCTCGAAGACCTCGGAGCTGGCCCCGCCCTCCTCCAGCAGCCGACGCGACCATTCCAGGTAGGATCGCTGGCTGCCGGCCGCCATCAGCTCCAACAGATCGCCCTTGGCCTGCATCAGGCTGTCCATCCCGAACAGGTCGAGGAACTGGCGGTTGGCGAAGGTGAAGCGCTCGCCGTCGTGCAGGGCGATGCCCTCGCGGTTGGCCTCCACCAGGGTGCGGTAGAGGGCCTCGCTCTCGGCCAGTTGGCATTCCAGGGCCTTGAGGTCGGTGAAGTCCAAAATCGCCTCCACCGCGCCCACGATGTCTCCCTCCGGGTCGCGCAGGGCGGCGGCGGTGAAAAAAAGGTCCTTGGGCCGCCCCCCCAGGTCGGGGAAGTGGGCCTCGGCCTCCCAGGCGTCGGCGATGGGCGAGCGCCGCAGCCGCTCGCTGGCGTAGATCTCGTTGAGCCGCTCCAGGTCGTTTTCCACCACCAGGTCGGCCAAGGAGACCATGGGCGGCCGCTTGAAGACCTGCCAGGTGTCGGTGGTGCCCAGGATCTGCTCTTTGGCGGTGCCGGTCAGCTCCTCGCAGGCCCGGTTCCAGTGGATCACCCGATGGTGCTGGTCCACCACGAAGACCGCCACCGGCATCGCCTCCAGGATCGAGGCGATCAACCAGCGTTCGCGCTCGGCCTGGGCCTGGGCCTGCTTGCGGGGGGTGATGTCCTTGATGATGCCCTCGTAGCCCACCACCTGGCCCTCCTCGCGCCGGACCTGGCTGGTGATGCTGACCACGATGGGAGTGCCGTCCTTCTTCTTGAAAGCCACCTCGTAGTCCTTGACGAAACCGTCCTTCTCGATGGCGTCCATGAAGGCCTTGCGGTCCTCGGGGTTCAGATAGGCGGCCTGGGCCGAGTCGGGCACGCTCAACAGCTCCTCCTCGCTCTCGTAGCCCAGCATCCGCACCCCGGCCGGATTGACCTTCAGCCAGCGACCGTGACGCGAGGAGAGGTAGACCATGTCCTGGGAATTCTGGAAGATGCGGCGGTAGTCCTCGTAGCGCGACTCGGCCCGGCGCTGCAACAGGATGTTGGACAGAGCCAGCCCCAGGAACGACGCCGCGGTCTGGGCGAAGCCGGCCGGCCAGCGGGGCGGCTTGGAAAAACTCACCAAGGCCAGGCCCGCGCCGTCGATCCAGCCCAAGGGCCAGAAAGCCACCTGGTCCTGGGTCGCCATGACCCCCACCAGCCGGTCCAGCTCCGGCCAGCCACTGTCGATCCTGCCCCCGGCCTTGATCAGCCTCCAGCCCACCCGCCCCAGGTGCTCGCCAGGACAGGCGGGCGGGGTCTGGGCGGTGCGTCGCAGGCGGTTGGCCAGCTCCGGCGAGAAGCCGCGGCTGGAGCAGACGGTCAGCGCCCCGCCCCGCTCCCAGGCGCAGATCGCCCCCGACTTGGCCCCCAGTTCGGGCAGGGCCTCGGCCAGGAGCAGGCGCACCTGGCGGGCCAGGGTGGTTTGACGGGCGAGCACCGGTGCGCAGGCGAGGCTGAGCCGCTTGAGAATCCCCACGCCGGTCTTCAAGCCTCACCCCCGTAAGGATAAGCAGCTGGATTTCAGACGCCTTTTCACGCTAGCACGAATGGACGGACCAGGCAAGCTCCATGTGATCTTGCATCGATTACTATTACCATCAAGCAAGGGGGGTTAAGCGCCCGCCGGACAGCTCCAGGACTTGGTGGCAAAGGCGACGCAGAAAGCCATGGTCGTGGGAGATAACAGCCCATGGCAACTGGCTTTTTTGCAAAACAGACTCGAAGCGCGCCTGGGTCTGGGGGTCCAGGCCGGCGGTGGGTTCGTCCAACAGCAAGGCCTGGGGCCGCAGGGCCAGGACCGTGGCCAGGGTCACCAGGCGCTTCTCGCCGCCGCTGAGCTGATACGTCACCCGCTCCGCGAACCCATCCAGCCCCAGCTCCGCCAGGGCCCGGTGGGCCCTTTCCAGGGCCTGGCCCCGCTCCAGCCCCTGGTTCAGGGGCCCGAAGGCCACGTCCTCCAAAACCGTGGGGCAAAAGAGCTGGTCGTCGGGGTCTTGAAAACAATAGCCCAACCGGGTGCGCAGGGGCGCGAAGTCCGCCTCCCGGCGCATGGCTTGACCAAACAGCTCCACCGCGCCGGCCTGGGCTGACAGCAGCCCCATGGCCAGCAGGAACAGGGTGGATTTGCCGGCCCCGTTGGGGCCCAGGATGCCCACCCGCTGCCCCTCCTCCAGGCTGAAATCCAGACCCGCGAAGACCGGCGGCCGACCGGGGTAGGCGAAGTGGATTCCCGTCATTCGAATCAGGCTCATGCCGCCAGCTCCAGCACCAGGAGCAGCGCCACCAGGAGCCCACCCCAAAGCAGGAAGTAATCGTCGCGCCGCTGCCATTGAAAATGGTCCAGCAGCCAGTAAGTGCCCTGGAACCCCCGGCAGAGCATGGCCTGGTAGACCCGCTGGGCCCGGTCGTAGGAGCGGACCAGCAGCCCGCCGGTCAGATAGGCGTAGGTGCGGTAGGTGTGCCAGCTGGTGCGGGGCTGGAATCCCCGCGCCCTGGCCGCCTGGTGCATGCGGTGCCACTCCCGGTGCAGAACGTGCAAGTAGCGGTAAAAGAAAAAGAAAACCTGCAGCAGCCGCGGTGAGATCCGCCAGTGGGCCAGGGCGTGGAAGACCTGGTTGACGGTGCTGGTGGCCAGGAGCAGGGTCAGCCCCAGCACGATGGCGTTGGCCTTCAGGGTGATCATCCCGGCCAGGAAGATGCCCGGGGGGTGGTGGCGCAGGCCCAGCCAGCCATCCCCGGCCGGATAGACCTGCCAGGGCAGCATCACCCACAACAGGGCGGTGAAGGCGTTGACCGCCGCCAGGCGCTTGAGCAGCTCCCGTCCCGGGAGCCTCGCCGCCAGACAGCCCGCCAGGCAAAGGCCCAGACCCGCCCCTCCCGCCCAGGCGCTCTGCCCGGTGGCCATCACCAGGCTGTAGGCCAGGGCCACCGCCAGCTTGCCGCGCGGGTCCAGACGGTGGAAGAGCGAATGGCCGTGGGCCAGCGTTTCCAGGTGCATTCAGGGCCTCGCTAAGGAGGGAAAAACCGGGGGAAAACCCTTTTGTGGACAAAAGGGTTTTCCCCCGGACCCCCTTTCCGAAAAAACTTTATAGGTGTTTCCCTGCGAACAAGGTTGTTCTCAATTATTTTTGCGGCGCGACAGGAACCAGGCCGCCAGCCCCATCAGGCCGATAATGTAGCCGATGCCGGCCGCGATGTCATGCACCGAGACCTCCCTCTCTCCGGCCAGCTTGGCCACCTGGGCGGTCAGGGGGGCCAGTTGGGCCTTGAGGGCCTGATCCACCACCTGGCGCAGCTCCTCCGGGCCGAGGCCGGCCCCACTCCCCCCCGGCACGGCCAGGGGGGCGGGGTTGGCCGGCGGGGTGGGCGCCGCCGGCGCCCCCGGTTGGACCGCCGCCGAGCCCAGGTCCAATTCCTCGGCGCTCATCTCGTAGCTGGCCTGGTGACCCTGGCTGGCCTTGAGCACCAGCTTCAGTGGCGGTTTCACCCCCGCCGGCAGGGGAAAGCTGAAATTCCCCTCGCCGTCGGTGTTGTATTCTCCCAGCACCTTGCCGCTGCCGTCGCTGACTTCGATGGGGCTGCTCACCGCCTTGCCGCCTCCGGCGAAATAGGCCTGGCCCCGCACCTGGCCCCCCTCCAGATAGGCGTAGAGGCCCACCTTGTGGGCCGTGGCGGCCGGCGGGACCAGCAACATCCCCAGGGTGATGGCCAGCGTCAGGCTCATCATTGCGCGGTATCGATTCATGCCTTGTCGCTCTCCAGGGGCCGGCGCCCCGGAGACCGTGACGGCCCCCGGGGCGCTGGCCGGGTTTTGACCAGGACGATTGAGCGTGGCTGGGGCCCGGCCTAGCGGTCCCAGGCCAGCATCGCCGGACGCACCCGGCGCAGGAAAGCCACCGCCGCCGCCGTGACCAGGCCCTCCACCAGCATCACCGGCAGATGGGCCGCCAGG
Organism: Desulfarculus sp.; assembly: GCA_020216805.1. GTDB lineage: Bacteria > Desulfobacterota > Desulfarculia > Desulfarculales > Desulfarculaceae > JACRDC01. The sequence continues at coordinate 7,916 of JAIWNN010000104.1, forward strand.
ATCAGATGGGCCGCGCCCAGGAAGTCCTCCCCGGCGGTCAGAAGGCTCAGGGCCACCAGGAGGGCCGACAGGGCCACCCCCAGAAACCCCGCCCCGAAGCCGGCCACCAGGGCCAGCTGGCTGTTGCCGCCCCGGGCCCAGGGTCCGCAGAGCCAGTGCGCCACCACGGCCGGGAAGGCCATGTTGAAGGTCGAGATCCCCAGGGTGGTCAGGCCGCCGAAGGAAAAGAGCAGGGCTTGCAGGGCCAGGGCCACGAAGATGGCCGGAAAGGCCGACCAGCCCAGCAGCAGGCCCAGCAGGCCATTCAACACCAGGTGGACCCGGGCCGGCCCGGCCGGCAGGTTGACCAGCGAGGCCACGAAAAAGGCAGCCGCCATCAGCGCCACCTGGGGCAACCGTTCCTGATCCAGCTTGCGCAGGCCCAGGCTGATTCCGCCCACGGCCAGGGCCGCGCCGGCGACCAGGGTGGCGGCGGGCAGCACGCCCTCGGATATATGCATGTTTTCACCTAGTTCCGGCTATTTGACCGGGTGGGCGTAGATCCAGATCACGCCGCCCACCTCCACCGCCTTGTCCTGACCGTCTTTCTGCAGCTTCTGGTCGTCTTCGGTGAGGGCCGCGAACCCCCACCAGCCCGGCCAGGGCATGGTCCAGCTGAACTGCCCATTGGCGTCGGTCTTGACCACCTGGGCCACGTAAGCCTCGCCCGGGGCCTTGCGCTTGCCGTCGGGATTGTAGAATTCCACCTCCACGTCGGCGTTGGCCAGGGGCTGACCCTTGAAGATCACCCGTCCGCTGAAGCTGTTGCCGGCCCAGAGCCCATAGGGACGGGTCAGGGGCATGATCTCGATCTTCTGCCCCACCGGCTGATCCCAGCCTTCCATCAGGCCCAGGGCGCTGACCACGGTCTTGGTGTAGTGGATGATGAACTTGTCCTCGGCCGGCTCCCAATAGGGGGCGGGATTCATGTAGACAATGTAGTCGCCCGGCTGCTTGATGGCCAGGCTGCCGGACCAGGTCTGGCGCTGGCCTTTTTTCTGGGCCTTGAGGCTGGGCAGCAGGTCGGTCTTCTTGCCCGCCAGCATCACCCCGGCCTCGGCCGGCTGGGCCAGGTCCATGCCCTGGTTCTCCATGGGGTGCCAGAACAGGAAGCTCAGCCCCACGGCCTTGGGATCCTTGGCCTCCACGGTGTTGCGCTCGGGGATGATCATGCCGAAGTGGGCCGCGGCCGGGGAAGCGGCCCAGAGCAGGGCCAGCGAAAGCACGGCGAGAGCCAACATAGCGCGACGCATAAAGAATCCTCCTAGTTTGCCGCTCTTGAGGGACAGCGCGCACCGCCTCCTCGGGGGTGGGTCTGGTCCCCGTGGCGGTCTTCCTGACCGGAGTTGGCTATTTTTTCCGCGGTAGGGAGGTGATGGACCCGGGCGGGCCCGGCCTTCCGGCCTCAGGAGGATCTTCGTGATCCCGGATGGAATCTACTATCGGCGCAATATGGTCTGCTGTCAAGCCTGGGCCGGGCGCGTTTTGGTTCAGTCCAACAACCTGCGCAGCTGGTCGCGGTCGATGCCGGGCGCCCGCATGATCGCGGCCAGGGTGCCGGTTTGGATTGGGTCGTGGTCCGGAGAGGTGAGGCGTCGGTGGGGAGGCGCTCCCTGGCGCGGGATCATGTGGCTGCCCTGGTGGTGGTCGTAGTCCCAGCCCAGGCGGGCCAGGGCCTTGGCCAATCTCCGCCCGCTGACCACCGGCAGACGGCTAGTTTGACCGGAATGGCCTCTCCGGGTTTGCGCAGGCTCTCCAGGTAGCCCACGATGGCCTCCTGGAGGTTGGCCTGGGCCTCCTCCAGGCTCTCGCCTTCGGAGACGCAACCCGGCAGGGACGGACAGGTGACGACGTAGCCGCCTTCCGGGTCGGGTTCGAAAACCACCCGGAACTTGATGGCGGCGCTGACGTCCTCGCTGAAGGCTTGGCGCGGCTCGGTCACGTTTTCCTCCGTGGAGCATCTTCTTATCATCTATGCTGCTTGCCTCCGATCATGACAAGCCCCGCCTGGCGCGGCATCCCCCGCCATGCTACCATCCCGCCATG
>JAIWNN010000168.1 GCA_020216805.1 Desulfarculus sp.
CGCCCGCCTGGCCGGACCACTTCTGACCCGGGCCCTGTGGCAGATGGCCTGCGCGGTGGCGGTGCACGACCGGGGTCGGACCGAACTTGGCCGCCTGGTGCGAGCCGCCGCGCCCTGGCTGGCTCCGGGCCAGGCCCAGGGAGTCCTGGCCGGGGCCCTGCCCCTGGCTCCGGCCGGCCCACCCCTGGACCAGGCGCGGGAGCGGGCCCAGGAGGCCCTGGCCCTGGCCCGCTCCCTGGCCGCCGAGAACCGCCGGGCCCTGACCCTGGCTTGGGGTTATCTGGCGGCCTGGGGTCGCTCCCGCCAGCCCCTGGTGCTGCCCTGGGCCGACAAGTTCGTCATTTCCACCCAGAAGGCCGGTGATTGGCGATATCTAGCAGGAATCCTGGACTTTCTGGGCCGTTTGCCCCACCCGCCCCTGGTGCTGTTGATCGACGAGACCATCCATCCCCCCAACGCCTCCCTGACCCTGGTGTTGGAACGGATTCGTCTCCAGCGTCCCGGCCTGAGGGTGGAGGGACTGGGGGCCATGGCCGACCAGGAGGAACCCCAGGACCTGGCCGCCGCCCTGAGCCTGGCCGCCCGGGAGGCCCGGCTGGTGGCCTTCCGCCCCCGGCCCGGCCCCCACCCCAACGCCAACCTGGACCAGCGCCTGGCTGGCCAGCAGACGGATTGGCCCCTGACCCCGGCCAGTCGGGACGGGGCCACCTGGCTGCTGGCCGGAACTCAGTTGGCGGCCCTGGCCGGCGGCGAGTCCCCCCACGCCGGGGCGATGGTTCAACCTGCCTCTTGGCTTCTGACCAAGCGCGGCTTCACCCCCTTGGGCCTGTGGTGGCGGCGGCGGATCATGACCCTCGCCGGGCGGGAGATCGTGCCCGAAGGTCATTGGCAGTCCTGGCAGCGGGCCTTCAATCTGGCCTGACCCCTAGGACGACGCGGCGACAACCCGGAAGCGAACCGGCGCGGAGATTGCCCCAGCGGAGCGCTAATGTTAAGCTGGCCCCCAAACGGGAGCGGACCAGGCTCCCGGGGAGCGGGTCGTGAATCTCTTGCCCCAGGACGATTGGATCACCCAGTGGGACCGCCGGGTCCTGGCCTGGCTGTGGCGACCCGCCCGCCCCACCGCCGGTCTGGGGCTCTGGGCCCACCTGGCCCTGCAGGTGCTCTATCTGGCGACGCGGGGGGCCTACCTCAACCGTCTGCCCTTCCAGGCCAACGCCCTGACCTTCATCACCCTGTTGGGGCTGGTGCCGGCCTTGGCCATCAGCTTCGCGGTGGCCAAGGGCTTCGGCTTCGCCGAGGCGCTACAAAAGCTTTTGATCGAAAACGAGTTCATGGCCAGCCAGGCCGACATCTTTCGCCAGATCATCACCTACGTCGAACGCACCGAGGTGCGCACCCTGGGGGTGGTGGGCCTGGCGGTGCTGCTGCTGACCCTCTTGTGGACCATCTCCAGCGTGGAGGAAACCTTCAACCAGGTCTGGGAGGCCCCGGGACAGCGCAGCCTGTTGCGCCGCTTCACCGACTACCTATCGATCCTGGTGATCTGCCCCCTGCTGGTCCTGGCCTCCACCGCGCTCTGGGCCGGGTTTTCCAGCCACGCGGTGGTGCGCTGGCTGTTGGACCTGCCGGCGGTGGGCCAGGTGGCCGAGACCGGGCTGAACCTGGGTCCGTTTTTGCTCCTGACCGCGGCCTTCGTCTTCATCTACCTTTTCCTGCCCAACACCAGGGTGCCGGTCTGGTCGGCGCTGTTGGCCGGGGTGGTGGCGGCCGGCCTGTGGTGGGCCATGCAGTCGTTGTACATCTACTTCCAGGTGGGAGTGGCTCGCTACAACGCCATCTATGGCGGCTTCGCCTCGCTGCCCCTGTTCTTCGTCTGGATGCAAGTGAGCTGGATGGTGCTCTTGTTCGGCAATGAGTTGGCGAGGGCCCACCATGTCTGCCGGCATGGCCCCCTGCCCAGGGCGGTGGGCGAGCCCCTGGACCCGGCCCAGCGCCAGGTCTTGGGGACGCGGCTGATGCTGCGGGTGGCCCGATCCTTCTACGCCGGTCGGCGCCCGCCCACCGTGGTCGATCTGGCGCGGGAGACCGGCCAGCCGGTCCGTGCGGTGGCCGAGACGCTGGCGGCCCTGATCGCCGCCGGCCTGCTGCACCCGCCCGACGCCGAGCAACGCCTGTTTCCCGCCCGCTCCCTGGCCACCATCCGCCTGGCCGACGTGACCGTCGCCCTGCGCGGGGTGGTGCGCGAACCTGACCCGGCCTCCGCGGACCCGGGCGAAGCCCGCGCCCTGGCGCTCCTGGGCCAGGCCGATCAAGCCAGCCTGGAGCCCCTGGGCCGGGTGAGCCTGTTGTCCCTGGTGGAGAACGGGGACGCCTCGCGCCCGGACCACGCCAACTCCCATCCCAACCCCCAAGCGGAATCCTCAACATGACCCCAGCACCGCAACCCGCGCCGGGCGAACCCGGCGCCCTGGCGCGCCTCAGGGCGCGTTTCGCCCTGACCGAGGACCGGGTGGACCTGGCTGGCGTCCGTCTCAGGCTGCCGGAGCTGGCCGACCCCCTGGCCTACATCGAGTCGCGCGGCGACGACGACCTGCCCTACTGGACCAAGCTCTGGCCGGCGGCCCTGGTGCTGGCCGGGTTGGCGGCGCAGTTGCCGCCGGCGGCGGAGCCGATCTTGGAGCTGGGGGCGGGGTTGGGCGCGCCGGGGCTGGCGGCGGCGGCCAAGGGCCGGCGGGTGGTGCTGAGCGACCTGGACGCCGACGCCCTGGAGTTCGCCCGGGCGGCGGCGGAGATGAACGGACTTTCGGATCTGGTGACGGTGGCGGCCCTGGACTGGAGCGATCCGGATCCCGGACTAGGACGGTTCCGGACCATCCTGGGGGCGGAGATCCTCTATCAGCCCACGATCTATCCGGTGCTGGTGGAGGTCCTGGCCAAGCTTCTGGCCGATGACGGCACCGCCTTCGTCAGCCACGAGGAGCGGCCGTTCGCGATCGGATTCTTCGACCTGGCGCGGGAGAGATTCATGGTGCGGCGCACCCAACGAAGGCTGCGCGGGCCGGAGGGCGAGACCACGGTGTATCTCTACGCCCTGACCCATCGCAAGGATTGAAATTTCTTGGGCGGGGACTTGTCTCGGGGTCGTGGTCTTGCCCCGGCGCTTCTTGCGGCCAAGACCGCCAGGGCAATGAATTGACCTGGCCACCCGAAATGGCAAAGCACCTGACCCACTAACATCCAAGGGGGCCACGAAACTCCGCTCCATCCCCCCTCGCCTTTTTGGAGGGGGGTGCGGGGGGAACCTTTTTGGGCACCAAAAAGG
>JAIWNN010000169.1 GCA_020216805.1 Desulfarculus sp.
CCGCTCCTGGCCGGCCTGGCCGGCCTGGTCGGCCTGGGCGCGTGGTTCGGCCTGGTCGCCGCCGCCGACCAACCCGCCGCCACCCCCTCGGCCCCGGCCCGACCAGCCGTCAACCCGGCCGAATCCTCCCCCGGGCCGGTCTGGATCGTCGAACTCAAGGACAGCGTCAATCCCGGCAGCGCCCGCTTCCTGGTGGAGAGCCTGCGCCGGGCGGCGGCCGAACGGGCCTGCCTGGTGGTGGTCCAACTGGACACCCCCGGCGGCCTGGTGGAGTCCATGCGCGAGATGGTCCAGGCCATCCTGGCCTCGCCGGCGCCGGTGGCGGTCTATGTCGCTCCCTCCGGGGCGCGGGCGGCCAGCGCCGGGGCCTTCCTGGTCCTGGCGGCGCAGGTGGCGGCCATGGCCCCGGCCACCCAGGTGGGCGCGGCCCACCCGGTGGGCGGCGGGGGCGTGGAGATCAAGGGGGCCATGGGCGACAAGGTGGTCCAGGACCTGAGCGCCATGGCCCGGGGCCTGGCCCAGAGGCGCGGCCGCGACCCCGACCTGGCCCAGCGCATGGTCACCGAGTCCCTGAGCCTGGAGGCGGGCGAGGCCCTGAAAAAGGGCATGATCGACCTGATGGCCAGCGACCTGGGCTCGCTCTTGGGCCAACTGGAGGGCGTCACGGTGGCCACCGAATCCGGCCCGCGGGTGATCTCCACCCAGGGCCGGCACCTGGTCTTCCACGCCCCGGACTGGCGCGACCGCCTGCTAAGCCTGTTGGCCAGCCCCAACCTGGCCTACATCCTGCTGATGATCGGCCTGGCCGGGCTCTACTTCGAGCTCAGCCATCCCGGGACCATCTTCCCCGGGGTGGTGGGCGGCCTCTGCCTGATCCTGGCCTTTTTCGCCATGAGCAGTTTGCCGGTCTCCTACGCCGGCCTGGCCCTGATCCTTTTGTCTTTGGTGCTCTTCTTCCTGGAGATCAAGGTCGTCAGCGGCGGGCTCTTGGGCCTGGGCGGGGGGCTGGCCCTGATCCTGGGCTCGATCATGCTCTTCGACCAGCCCGGCCAGCTCACCGCCATCTCCCTGGCGGTGCTGGTGCCCACCCTGGCCGCCTTCCTGGCCTTTTTCGGCGGGGTCACCTGGCTGGCGGCCCGGGCCCAACTGACGCGAGCCCGCACCGGGGCCGAGGGTCTGATCGGGGAGAAGGGCGTGGTCCTGGGCCCGGGCCGGGTGCGGGTGCTGGGCGAGATCTGGCGGGCGCGGGGGGCCGAGGGCCTGGCGGCGGGGCAAGCAGTGGTGGTCAAGGCCGTGGACGGCTTGACCCTCGGCGTGGAAGCCGTGGAAGAAACCCAACCGGAGTGAGGGCGCCTTGGATTGGACCGAGCATTACCGCAAGCTGGAGCGGATGTACCACACCGCGCCCATCAACGAGTTCTTTCAGCCCAAGATCCAGGTGGAGAGGGGCCGCTGCCAGATCGTGATCCAGGCTCGGCCGGCCCTGCACCACGCCGCCCACGCCGTGCACGGGGCGACATATTTCAAGGCCCTGGACGACGCGGCCTTTTTCGCGGTGCAGTCGCAGGTGGAGGGCTATTTCGTGGTCACCGCCAACTTCAGCCTCTTCCTGGAGCGGCCGGTGCAGCTGGGGGCCATGCGGGCGGTGGGCGAGGTGGTGATGACCGGCCGGAACCTTTTCGTGGCCCAGGCGGTGCTCGCCGACGACCAGGGCCGGGAGTTGGCCCGGGGCGGCGGCAACTTCGTGCGCAGCGGCATCCGGCTCACGCCGGAGATCGGCTACGCCTGAACCGGAGCCGGGGCCGGGTTAAAGTCAGGAGGCGGGCATGGGTTTCATGGAGGGACTGTTGGGATTCATCGGCGGGCTGTTTCCGGTGGTGGTGCTGGCGGCGCTGTTTCTTTTCGCCGCCCTGAAGGTGCTCAAGGAGTACGAGCGGGGGGTGATCTTCCGCCTGGGCCGGGTGATCAAGGCCAAGGGGCCGGGGCTGATCATCCTGATCCCCATCATCGACCGCATGGTCAAGGTGTCCCTGCGCCTGGTGACCATGGACGTGCCGCCCCAGGACGTCATCACCCGCGACAACGTCTCGGTCAAGGTCAACGCGGTGGTCTACTTCCGGGTGATGGATCCGGTCAAGGCCGTGATCCAGGTGGAGGACTTCCTCTACGCCACCAGCCAGTTGGCCCAGACCACCCTGCGCAGCGTCTGCGGTCAGGTGGAGTTGGACGACCTTTTGGCCGAGCGGGACAAGATCAACGGCCAGCTCCAGGAGATCCTGGACACCCACACCGATCCGTGGGGGGTGAAGGTGACCACCGTGGAGGTGAAGTACATCGACCTGCCCCAGGAGATGCAGCGGGCCATGGCCAAGCAGGCCGAGGCCGAGCGCGAGCGGCGGGCCAAGGTCATCAACGCCGAGGGCGAGTTCCAGGCCGCGCAGAAGCTGGCCCAGGCGGCGGAGATCATCGCGGTTCATCCCCAGGCCCTGCAACTGCGCTATCTCCAGACCTTGCGCGAGGTGGCGGCGGAGAACAACTCCACCACCCTCTTCCCCCTGCCCCTGGACCTGTTCACCCCCTTCCTCCAGCTGGCCCAGGGGGTTGCCAAGGCGGACAAGAGCGAGTAAACTCACCGCTTCGGCAGATAACATCACCTGGGCCCCCGGGCCCGTGGATCCCGTTGCAGGAGGCGAAGGCAGCCATGGCCGAGAAGCAGGCGAAGGAAAAAGCCCTGGAGAAAATGACCGCCAAGGAGCTCCGCGAGCTGGCGCTGACCATCGACGGCATCGTCGGCGTGCACGCCATGAACAAGGCCGAGCTGATCGCGGCCATCAAGCAGGCCCGGGGCATCGTCGACGACGGCAAGCAGGTGGACACCGGCGCCATCCGCGCCGCCAAGTCCGCCTACAAGGCGCTGAAGGAAAAGCGCGACGCCGCCCGCGAGACCGCCAGCCGCTCCGAGCTGGACATCATGCGCAAGAAGCTTTCCCGCCTGAAGAAGCAGACCCGCCGCCTGACCAAGGCGGCCTAGGGGCCCGCCCGCGAATCCCGGGAGACCGCCCCTGGCGGCCCCGGGCCGCTCGCCATTGCCCGACCCGCCCACCGCGCGGGCCGGGCGGTCTGGTTGACGCGGCGCCCCCCTCCGCGGCGGCCAGGCGGGGCATCGGCGGCGACCCGCTTCGCTAGGCTTGGCGCATCCCGCCCCGTT
>JAIWNN010000105.1 GCA_020216805.1 Desulfarculus sp.
CAGCCTGGGCGGGGCGGTGGCCACCAACGCCGGCGCGGCCGGGGGCAGCCTCTCGGCGGTCCTGGCCGAGGTGGAATTGCTCCTGGCCAACGGCGGGCAGTTCCTGGCCGGCCCCCGCGACCTCAAAGCCGGCTACCGTCGCGGCGGCCTGCCCCGGGGGGCCATCGTCCTGGGCGCACGGCTAAGGCTCACCCCCGACGATCCCGGGGCGGTGGCCGCGCGCACCCGGGCGGTGCTGGAGCGACGGATGGCCAGCCAGCCCCTGGGCGCGGCCACCGCTGGCTGCGTGTTCAAGAACCCGGCCGGCGACTACGCCGGGCGCCTGATCGAGGCCGCCGGCTGCAAGGGCTGGCGCGAGGGGGGGGCGGTGGTCAGCTTCCGTCACGCCAACTTCATCGAGAACACCGGCGGGGCCACCGCCGCCCAGGTGCTGACCCTGATGGAGCGAGTGCGCCGTCAGGTTCGCGCCGTCAGCGGGGTGGACCTGGAGCCCGAGGTGGAGGTGCTGGGCGATGTTTAGGCGCAAACGCCGGGACATCTTCCAAACCAGCGGCCGGCTAAGCGTCGGACGCGACCTGAGCTCGCGGCTCATCCACCAGCGGGTGGCCGCCCGCCCCCAGGATGTCCAGCGTCGCAAAGAGTTGGTGCGCCGCGGTCTGGGCCACGGTCTGGGTTTCATGGGCCATGCCCTGGCGCTGGCCGCCTTCATGCTGGGGTCGGGCTTGTTGTTGGTGGGAGGCTACGTGGCCCTGGCCGAGGGCGGGGTTTTCACCGTCCGCCAGGCCGAGGTGCTGGGCACCGACAACCTCAGCCGCCTGGAGATCCTGCGCGCGGCCGGCATCGGCTCGCGCACCAGCCTTCTCAGCCTGCCGGTGGCCCGGGTGCGGGCCAAGGTGGAGGCGGTGCCGTGGGTGGAGTCGGCCACCCTGGAGCGGGTCTGGCCCCACGGGGTGCGCATCGCGGTCAAGGAGCGCCGGCCGGCGATCTTGGCCCTGGTCCAAGGCGAGCTCTACTACCTGGACCCGGAACTGAAGCCCTTCACCCCGGTCGATCCCGACGCCACCCTGGACCTGCCGGTGCTCTCGGGCCTGGTCAAGGCCGACCTGTTGCAGCCCGACGACGAGATGCGATCCCTCTTGGCCGGGGTCAAGGAACTGCTGGCCAACCTGCCCCAGGAGGTGGTGGCGGCCGGGGGGCGGCTGTCGGAGATCCACGTGGACCGGGTCTGGGGCCTGAGCCTGGTGCAGAGCGATCTGATCCCCACCGTGCGCCTGGGGGCGGCGGACTTCATCGCCCGCCTGCGCCGGCTGGGGCCGGTGGTGGCCGACCTCGACCGTCGTGGCGAGCTCAAGCGAGCGCTGTTGATCGACCTGGGCGACGAGCGCCGGGTGGTGGTGCGGCTGGGCAAGGAGACGGCATGAGCAGGGGCGAGATCATCACCGGCCTGGACATCGGCACCACCAAGATCTGCGCGGTGGTGGGCGAGGTGACCGGACAAGGGGTGGACATCATCGGCTTGGGCACCCATCCCTCCGAGGGTCTGCGCAAGGGCGTGGTGGTCAACATCGAGACCACGGTGGCCAGCATCAAGAAGGCGGTGGCCGAGGCCGAGCTGATGAGCGGCTCGGAGATCACCAGCGTCATCACCGGCATCGCCGGTGGCCACATCAAGGGCTTCAACAGCCATGGGGCCATCGCCATCCGAGGCCAGGAGATCGGCCCCCGGGAGAAGGAGTTGGTGGTGGAGGCGGCGCGGGCGGTGGCCATCCCCACCGACCGCGAGGTGCTGCACATCCTGCCCCAGGAGTACATCCTGGACGGCCAGGGCGGCATTCAAGATCCGGTGGGCATGAGCGGGGTGCGCCTGGAGGCCAAGGTCCACATCGTCACCGGCGCGGTGGCCTCGGCCCACAACCTGATCAAATGCTGCAACCAGGCCGGCCTGGACGTCAGCGACATCGTGCTGCAGTCCCTGGCCAGCGCCGAGGCGGTGTTGAGCCCGGAGGAGAAAAACCTGGGCACCGCCCTGATCGACTTCGGCGGCGGCACCACCGACCTGGCGATCTTCAGCCAGGAGTCCATCCGCCACACCGCCGGCCTGGCCCTGGGCGGCACCAATCTGGACACCGACCTGGCGGTGGGCCTGCGCACTCCGCTAAGCGCGGCCGAGGCCATCAAGCGCCGGTACGGCTGCTGCCTGACCTCGCTGGTGGGCAAGGACGAGGTGGTCCCGGTGGAGAGCGTGGGCGGTCGCGAGCCCCGGCGGGTCAAGCGCCAGGTGGTGGCCAGCATCCTGGAGCCCCGGGTGGAGGAGCTGTTGACCCTGCTGCAGGCCGACCTGGTGCAGAGCGGGTTCGCCGGCGAGGTGGTCAGCGGGGTGGTGCTCACCGGCGGATCCTCGCTCCTGGAGGGCCTGACCGACCTGGCCGAGCAGGTCTTCAACATGCCGGCCCGCCTGGGCTACCCCACCGGGGTCGGCGGCCTGGGCGAGGTGGTCAGCAACCCCATGTACGCCACCGCCGTGGGCCTGATTCTCTACGGAGTCCGCAACCGGGAGCGGCGCAAGTTCCGCATTCGCGACGCCAACATCTTCAACCGGGTGGCGGCGCGCATGCGGCGCTGGTTCAGGGAGCTTATTTAGCGGGGGGACGCCCCCGTCAAGAATGAGGGAGCGCGCGCTCCGCTGCCCGGCGGCCGTGGGTGTCGGCCAAGGGAGGGAGCAGGGAGCGCGGGGTGATTTCGGCAAGCCATGCAGAGTCGTTGGAGGGATCGCCATGTCTTTCGAGATTGAGATGATGGACAACCTGGATGTGGGGGCCAAGCTGCGGGTGGTCGGGGTCGGCGGCGGCGGCAACAACGCCCTGAACAACATGATCGAGGCCGGGTTGCGCGGAGTGGAGTTCATCTGCGCCAACACCGACGTGCAGGCCCTGGAGCGCAGCAAGGCCCGGGTGCAACTGCAACTGGGCCGCAACCTGACCCGGGGCCTGGGCGCGGGCGCCGATCCGGAGGTGGGCCGCCAGGCCGCCCTGGAGGACCGCGAGAAGATCAAGGAGCTGCTTAGCGGCAGCGACATGGTCTTCGTCACCGCCGGCCTGGGCGGCGGCACCGGCACCGGCGGCGCGCCGGTGATCGCCGAGGTGGCCAAGGAATTGGGGGCCCTGACCGTGGCCGTGGTGACCAAACCCTTCGAGTTCGAGGGCAAGCGTCGCATGGCCCAGGCCGAGGAGGGCGTCAACGAGCTGAAGAAGGTGGTGGACACCCTGATCGTGATCCCCAACACCCGCCTGCGTTCGGTGGCCCCCAAGCACGGCCGCTTCCTGGACATGTTCCGCAAGGCCGACGAGGTCCTGCTCTACGCGGTGCGCGGCATCAGCGACCTGATCGTCACCCCCGGCCTGGTCAACCTGGACTTCGCCGACGTGCGCACGGTGATGAGCGAGATGGGCGTGGCCCTGATGGGCACCGGCCAGGCCAGCGGCGACAACCGGGCCCAGGAGGCGGCCAAGCGCGCCATCCACAACGACCTGTTGGAGGACATCAGCATCGACGGCGCCCGCGGCCTGCTGATCAACATCACTGCCAGCAGCGAGGTGACCATCGACGAGATCAGCGAGGCCAGCACCTTCATCCAGGAGTCGGCCCACGACGACTGCAACATCATCTGGGGCACCGTCATCGACGACAGCATGGGCGACGAGATGCGGGTCACCGTCATCGCCACCGGCATCGGCGGCAAGAACCATCCCCAGGAGGTGGTCCGCCCTAAGGTGACGGTGGCCGGCGGGAGAGATCAGGAGCGCATCGACCCGGCCGCCATCGACCACATCGACCTGCCCCGCTTCGTGCGCTCCACCCCCGCCAGCCGGCCGGTGGCGCCGACGCCGACCAATCGCAGCGGCAACCTGGCCGATCTGGACGTGCCGACCTTCCTGCGGCGACAGGCGGACTAGGCGGGAGCGACGGTCACGCATGGCATTCCGCGCTCCTTGGCCGCCACCGCGGCCGGCGCGGATGGTTTGAACCCAACCCCAACCCCTGTTCCCGGATTTGCATGGTGTCCGGGGAGAGGGAACACCCACCCAAGGCCGCCGGGGTCACCCTCCAGACCCCGGCGGCCGTCCCGGCCCCGCGGCGGCGGCGATCCGGCCGCCGGCGGCCACCGGTCGCGGCTCCAGTCGCCGGGCTGGCGGGTCAGCGGGGAAAGATGGCCAACGCCGCCAAGAGATTGGCCGGAGGCCAAGGTAGGGGCAGGTCCGGCGATTCGCTGGGTCCGCCAGCCTGCTGATAGCTGATCTCGCCCACCTGCAGGTCCAATTGGGCCTCGGCCCCGCCGTCCATGCACATCACCTCGCGCAGGCCCAGGTTGCTTTCGCTGACCACCCGGGCCAGTTCGTAGAGGGTGTGCTTGCCCTCGCTGACCATCACCCAGATCCGGCCTTGGCCGTCCTCGGCCACCAGGGTGCGATGGGCCGCCTTTTGGGAGCGGCGCACCCGGATCTGGCCGAAACGATCCAGGAACATCAGCGATTGCGCGGCCTGGCGGTAGGGGTTGTTCTTGGCCTCGAAGGCGGTGTAGTGCAGGTCCACCACCCGGGCGCGGGGCAGCAGGGGATCGTCGGGCTCGGCCAGGAACAGGGCCTCCAGGTGGTTGACCAGGTTGCCGCGGGTCTTGCCATCCTGGATCAACAGCCCCAGGTAGGTGCGCTCGGCCGTGAACTGGCCGGCGTTGAAGACGGCCAGGGCTCGGCTGCGTTTGCGCCACTCGGCGGCGCTGTAGCCGTCCTGGCCCTCGGGGGCCGTCAGGACCCGGAAGCGAAAGCGCTCGGGATCCACCCGCAACACCGCCAGACGGGGACTGCCGGCCCGCAGCGAGGCCTCCACCATGATGAAGCCCAGGTCCAGGCCGGGCCTGAGCTCTTGCCATCCCGGCTCGCCCGCGACGGTTGCGCCGGGATGGCAGGCCAGCAAGACCCAAACCAGGACCAGGGCCCAGCCGGCGGGGCGGATCGAAGCATGGCGGTGGTCAGGCATGATGCAAGTCTAGCCCCCGGCGGTCCGGGAAGCAAGCCGGCCGGAGAGGTCATGCCTCTCCGACCGGGTTGACGCGGGGAAGACAGGCCCTTAGGCCAGGGCGTGCAGGGAGGCGTTGGACGAGGCGCGGCGGCCGCTGGCGCGACGGGTGGCGGGTTGGCGGGCGGCGCCACCCAGGAGCAGTTGGCGGGCCTCGGCAAAGGAGCGCTGGAAGACCATGTCGAAGACCAGGCGCTCGCGCAGCCCGTCCTGGGGGGCCAGACGCGAGTGCACGTCATGCTCCAGCCGATCCAACACCTCCGGCGACCAGGACTCGCCTTCGGCCGCCAATTCCGGGGTCAGGGCGACCAGGGATTCGAAGATGATCCGGGTCAGGCCGCGTGGATAGCTGTTGGTGGCGCTCATGGTCTCCTCCCCGACATTGGTTGACCTGCTTTTATGCAAAACGAGGGCCAAAGGCGTTGGTGTCTGGGGTTGGGCACGTGATATCAAATAGTTATGCCAAGGCGGCCGCTGCGGCGGCACCAATTGCCGAGGGACGGGTCCGGGGAGGCGGGTGAGCCACTAGGCAAATTGTTCCGGTTGAATAGGCGGTTATGCCCAAGGGCCTTGGGTCGGGTGTGAAGACGGTTGCGCATGGGGTGCGCAGACCAGGGACCGGATGACCGTCAATTCATCGACGAATGGCGGCGGTCGAAGTTGGGTGGGACCGCCGCCTGGCGCCAATAATCAGTCGTCGTCCCGGGCCGGAGGGGCCAGGCGGCGGGTGAAGATAACCCGGAAGCGGGCCGCCAGGTCTGGGTCGGCAAGGCAGGCCGCGCAACCGTCGGCGGTCGCGCAGGCGGTAGGATCCAACGGCTCCAGGTGGACCTCGAAGCCCAGCTCGCGGTATTCCTCCACCGCCTCGCTGAGACGGGGCTCGTCGGCCGTGAATTGCTTGACCCAGCCCTGGGCCAGGAGCTGGGCCTGGCGCGCGGCAGCGCAGGACATTGGACGCTCGTCGTTGGGGATCGGGGTGAGGCGATCTCAGGGTCGCCAAGCCTATCCTAACACGGCCAAGGCGGTTCGCGTCCGCCGCTCCGGCACCCCGGCGGGAGGCCCGGCGGGGGCCCTAGTCGGAGCGGATGACCTCTGGTCGGGGCATCATCCGGGCGGGGTTACGGCAATGCCGACCCCGGCGGCCGCCAGGGAGCGCCGGGGCGGATGGCGGCCACGGGGCCGGTCAGTTCTTTTTGGTCAACTGAAGGTTGATGAAGGGGCTGCGGTCGAAGCCCAGGTTCTTGAAGAAGGCCAGCATGTCGCCGGAGTCCCAGCGCACGGCGGTGCAGATCTCCTCCACCCCCTGGGATCGGAAATAGTCGAACAGGCTGGTGGCCAAGGAACGACCCACCCCGCTGCCCATGTGCTCCGGGCTGACGCCGACCATCTTGATCCAGCCGGTGACTTCGCTGCCGAAGCCGCCGATCTTGATCTCGCCGAGCACGAAGCCCAACAGCTTGCCGTCGGTCTCGGCCACGAAGCCGACCTGTTCCTCGTTGTCCACATGGCCGGTGATCATGCGCCGCCAGCGGTCGCTGACCGGCTGACGGGTGATGCTTTGCTGGATGCGGACCACCTGTTCGACATCCTGGGAGCTCATGCGACGCAGCTTCACGGGGTTCACCTTCTCCTTGATATCGCCGAGGCGCTGTCAGTCGATGCGGATGATCTTCACGTTCTTGCCCACCCACTCCGGGGGCAGGTACACGCGGCCGGAGTTGCCGCTCTGCTTGACTTCCTTCTCGATCATTTCCTCGCCATAGACCTCGAACTTGGCCTTGCGGCGGGAATCCACGTCGACCGAGTGGGGGGCGGTCTCCGGCTCCATGGGGCGGCTCGGGGAATCGTCGGCTGTGCTCATGTCACCTCGTCCCGCTTCGCTGCTGGCGGTGTTCTTCTGATCCTGGGCCGGCTCCACACCCCGCCGGGCTTTGGTTGGCGTCGCCCGCGGGAGTACCGCTGCGCGGTGGTTATTTTGCAGCTACAATGTAACACTATTGGCCCGCTCCCCGCTTGTCAACCGAAAACAAAGGGATGATAGGGCAGTTGGGCGGGGACCGCAAGGGTCTCGGGAGGCAAAAACCTTAGCCGGTCCAGAAGCGCTGGGGGTCGTAGCGGCGGATGATGGCCAGTTCCGCGGGAGTGGGCGCCGGGGTGGAGGTCAACTCCGGGGCCACGACCAACTCCCAGCCGGTTTCCTGGCGCACCCGCTCCAACTCCACCCCGGGATGGAGCTGGGTCAGAACCGCGCGGCCAGCGGGAAAGCGGAAAACACCCAGGCTGGTGATCAAGGCCGCTGGTCCGCCCCGGGTCAGGCCCTGGCGGGCGCGCCAGTCGGTTCCGTCACCCCAGCCGGGGCTGGTGATGAAGTCCACCCGGGGAGCCAGACGGCGGCGCTGGTGGGTCATGATGATCAATAACCGCCCGGCCAGACAGGCGATGTCTGCCCCGCCGCCGCTGCCGGGCAGGCGGGTGAGGCTGGGGCCGCTCCCCACCTGATGGGTGTTGACGTTGCCGAAGACATCCACCTGGGCCCCGCCGATGAAACCCAGGTCCACCCGCCCGCCGGAGAGCAGGGTCATGACCTCGGCCAGGTCGGCCACCCGCAGGGCACCGGTCTGATTGGGGGGGTCGCCCATGGTGATGATGGGGCCGGGGGCGGGGGTGTCGCGGATGATGCCGTTTTCGAAGACGCCCACCGCGTTGGGGGCGTGGGTCTGCTTGGCCAGCAGAAAGGCCAGCAAGGGCAGGCGCATGCCCACGAAGACCACCTCGCCGTCGGCGATCTCGCGGGCGGCGGCGGTGACCATGATGTCGCCCGGCGAATAGTCCATGCCCCCTCCGGCTGATCGTTTCCCGAGCCTGCCCGGCCGCTGACGCTTCCGACCAAGACAGCTTAATGGCTTCAAGCGCCTGAAAGCAAGACACGCCCGCCGACCAAGGTGTTTTCACCCCCCGGCTTTCTTTGGGGAGGGGGGTGTGGGGGGAACCCCTTTCTTTGGCCCCCAAAGAAAGGGGTTCCCCCCACATCTGTTCCCACTCTCGCCTCCCCCTTCAGCCGGCCAGGCGGCTGAGGTGGCGGTCCAGGGCGGCGGCGAAGCGCTCCTTGTCCTTGCGGCCGTAGGGTGGGGGTCCGCCCAGGAGTTCGCCGGTCTCGCGCAGGCCCATCATGAAGTCGCGCAGGGACAGGCGTTCGCGCACGTTCTCGGCGGTGTAGGTCTCGCCGCGGGGATTGATGGCCTGGGCTCCGCGCTCCACCACGGCGGCGGCCAGGGGCAGGTCGGCGGTGATGACCAGGTCGCCGGGGTCGAGTTTCTCGGCGATGTGGCGGTCGGCGGAGTCCAGGTCCCGGGGCACCACGATGCTGGTGACCAGGGGGGAGCTGGGCCGGCCCACCGGGCGGTCGGCCACCAGGACCACGGCCAGTTTGAGACGCTGGCTGGCCCGGAAGACGATGTCCTTGACCGGCCGGGGGCAGCCGTCGGCGTCGATCCAGATGCGCAAATCGTTGCACCTTTCCGCGATGCGGCGAAATTGGGGAGTGTTAGTCCTTCCTGGATAGCAGATGGGGCGGGGCCTGGCCAGTCAATTCAGGACCGGCGGCCGGGAGGAGGGGCCTCGGTTCAGGAACCAGTTGAGGGCGGCCCAGACCAGAACCCAGGCCGCGCAGAGGGCGTAGGTGCGGGGGCTGGGATGGATGAAATCGGGCAGCCAGGCGAAGAGGGGGCTTCGCACTTCGAGGTTGAAGATGGGATGAAATTCGGCGAACCACCAGCCGGGCTCCCGGGCCACCAGGACGGAATAGAACAGACCCCAGGCGGCCAACAGGCCCAGGGCGATGGCCTGGCGGCGGGAGAAGCCGGCCCTCGCCCAGGCCAGCAAAGCCGGCAGGCAAAGGAGTTGCACCATGACCGCGTAACGCCCGCGGGGGCAGGTGCCGGCGGTCCAATCCGGCCAGGAGGAGATGCCGGCCACCAGGGCCAGCCAGGTCAGGGCCGAGAGCAAGCAGAGGCCCGGCCGCCAGCCGAAGCGCCACCATCGCCACCAGGCCAGGGGCGCCAGGCCGGCCAGGGGGAAGAACCAGAGCAGCCCCTGGGTGCCGGAAAAGAAGAGTTGCAAGAACCCCAGAGGAATATAGCTCAGGGAGGCGTGCAAGGCGGTGTGGGTGTTCTGGGGGTAGAGGGTGCCCAGGTGATGGAGCCAGTAGGTTATCAACCCCGCGGCGTCCAAGAAGAAAACGCCCGCCGCCAGGAATTTGGCGCGGCCGGGGGCGGTGATGAGCGCGGCCAGACCCAACAAGACGGTCGGGGGTAGGGCGCGGTCGCTGAACCAGGGAGCGGCGGCCAGGCAGAGGGCGGCCACTAGGACCGAACCCGGCTGGGGGCGGAAAAGCAGGGCCACGGACAGGGCCAGCAGCATTCCGCAAGGCAGCTCGGGAAAGGCCTGGTTGGCGTAGAACAGGGCCGGGGGGGAGAGCAGGGCGGCCAGGCCCAGGCCCAGGGCGGGACCGGGCGGCGCGCCGGCGCGGACGGCCAGGAGCAGCAGCCAGGCCAGACCGCCGGCCGCCGCCAGGGACATGATGGCGTAGGACCACCAGCGTTGGCGCTCCCCGGCCCAGGCGGCCGGGGCCAACAGAACGCTGGTGGCCGGGCGGTGGACCAGAACCGGCGACGCGCCCCACTCGGCGTTGCTGAAGCGCTTGCCCAGAACCGGGCTGATGGTCAGGAAGTACGCATAGCCACCGTGCCAGCCGTGCTCCATGATGTGGTCGAGACGGTCGGGGGCCATGAAGCGCTGCTGGTCGCGCCCCTCCAGGGTCAGGCCCCGGCCCTGGGCCAGGTTGAAGGCGGCCAGCAGGTATTCGGGCTCGTCGCCGGTGAGCAGGTGCTGGCGGCGCTCGGCGTCGGCGTCAAAGGGGATCAGGGCC
>JAIWNN010000106.1 GCA_020216805.1 Desulfarculus sp.
TCGCGGGTGAGGGCCAGCGCCGCCAGGGCCATCAGCAGGCCCAGGAGGGCCACCCGGAGGGCGGTCGCATGGCTAAAGTGGTTTAACTCGTTGTCGTATCGTGATAAAAGCGCATGCTCCGGCATGGACGTACGAGCACCTCGGGCCGGGGCAGGCGGCGATGACGACCAGGTTCACAGGGCGGGCAGGGTTTGTCAGCCCCCATTATGCCCCGCCGGGGGGCGATTGCCCAGGAGCATGTAGGTGACCTGGGCCACCGCCACCAGGTTTTCCTCCGCGTCCACCACATCCACCGCGCAGGGGCAGAGGGTGCGGCCGAACTTGATCACCCGCGCCCGGGCGGTGGCGTCGCTCAGGCAGGGGGCCAGGAAGCGGATGTTCATGTCGGTGGTGGTCATGCGCTGATCCGGGCCGGTCAGGGTCAGGATGGCGAAGGCGGCGGTGGAGTCGGCCAGGGTCATCAGGATGCCGCCGTGGAGCGACTCGAAGATGCCGTCATAGTTTTGACGGCGGGGGATGGTCACCTCGAAGCGGCCGGGGCCGACCTCGCCCACCCGCATCTCCAGGGTGTTGTAGATGGGTATGCGCTCGATTCGCGCCAGGATGGGTTGGATCGCGGTGGGGAGCATGATGAGCCTGCCTTGCAGATGAATTTTGTTGAGTTGAAGCCTAGTTAACATCGCTGGGCTTCATCAGCCCGGCCAAGATATGGGGACTCCCACCGAACGGCCGTTTTCGTACCAAGGAGCGGAACTATAGCGCCAGGCCGCGGGACTGTGAGCGATCCCGGCGCGAACGGGGTTGTGGTGCAAGTAGGTGAGCTTTTCCTTGGCCTTGTCGGGATCATGAATGGCAAAGGCGTAATAGCCTGCCTGCCATATTGGATCGGAGAGGGTGATCGCGTCGGCATAGGCTCGCAAGCCATTGGAGAATAGGCGCTTGATCCCCACCGAACTGCGCTGTTTCCATTGCTTCATGAACAGGGGCAAGTGGCCGCCGGAATTTAACTTGAGGAGGGCATGCACATGGTCGGGCATCACCACAAAACCTAGGCAAGTGACTTGCCTTTTGGCCATTTCGCTGGCCAGGACACCCAAGACTATGCGTTTGCACTGGTCTTGGTTTAATAGCCGGCGGCGTTTGAAGCAGGAAAAGGTGACGAATTGCACCCAGCCTTGGTTGTCGAAGCGTTCTTTCATGGTCGAGCGTCAGCCACGATTTCTTGTGCCTGCGGTACCCGGACAACAAGTTGTCCAGGCTACCCGGAAAAGGCGTTGGGAAACGCCATGCTCATCTTGGGTGGCCGGGACAACTTGTTGTCCCGGCGGCCTTGGCCGCAAGAAACAGGGCAATGAGGCGACGGAGTACCCAGGGCTGGTGGCTAACTTCTAGCCTGACCAGCGGATTCATATCTCCTTACCTCACCATCCCCACTCCACCGCCTCGCCCCGGGCCGGGTTTTGCACCAGCAACTCGCTCCAGCGCTGGCGGCCCAGCTTGGCCAGGTAGGCGGCGCGGTCGCCCGGGTCGTGGACCCACTCTGCGAGCCAGGCGGCGCTGCCTTCCTCGGTCCGGGTCTGGGCGGCGTAGTCCACGAAGAACCGGTTGTCCAGGCCGTA
This sequence comes from Desulfarculus sp., assembly GCA_020216805.1. GTDB lineage: Bacteria > Desulfobacterota > Desulfarculia > Desulfarculales > Desulfarculaceae > JACRDC01. The sequence continues at coordinate 1,620 of JAIWNN010000106.1, forward strand.
GTAGCCCTGCACCGGCGAGGGGTGCGCCCCCCAGGGCGCCTCGCAGACCGCGCTGACCGTGAAGCCGGGGATGAGGGTGCGGTCGGGGTCGGCCCGGATCACCTCCGGGGCCACGATCTCCTCGCAGGTGATCAGCACCGTCTTGGCCGCCAACGCGGCCTGGCGCGAGAAGCCCAGCGCCCCCCAGGCCTGGCAGTTGCCGAAACGATCGGCTCGCTGCACGTGCAGGATGGTCAGGTCGGGGTTGACCGCCCGGATGGCCAACAGACGCTCCCCGCTGTGAGGGCAGGTGAAGGGCTGGAAGTGGGGGTTATTTATCAGGATGTCGCTGCCCAGCGGCGAACGCGACACCGCCATGGGCAGGCCCCGCGCCCCGGCCTCCAGGGCCAGGGTGAGGGAGAAGTTGCTGTGGTTGACCACCCGCAGCGGCCGGGGCCGGCCGGTCTCCACCGCGCGGCGGAAGTTGTAGCCAATGCCGGTGCTGACGTTGCCCACCCAAGCCGCGATGACGTCTTCCACCAGCCCGGCGGCGATGAGCTGGTCGAAGGCGATGTTGCTGATGGGCGCGATCAGGGTCAGGGGGCCGATCTTCTGGCGGATGATCTCGTGGGCGGCGGCGAAGGGGATGAAGCCCTCCAGGGCGCAGCCCAGGGCCAGGCTCAGACCCGGCCGCACCAAGCGGGCCACCGCCCGCTCCAGGTCCATCAACTTCTCCCCGTCGGCCATGCTCCCCCTCCCGTTCGCACGCACCCTTATCTTGATAAAGCAAAACCCCGCGCCAGGGCAACGATTTATCCCACGCCCCGGGCTTGCCTCCGTTCTCGCGAGCGGATAGACTGAGCCTCCCCGACTGCCAGGAGCGATGGTTGAACCACCAAGTGCGCGATCCCCGCCGGCTGAGCCTCCACCCGGAGTTCGAGCGCCTGTTCGAGCCGTTCGAGCCGGGCGAGCTGGAGCGATTGCGCCGGGCCATGGCCCAGGGCCAGCCCTTTCAACCCCTGCTGATCGACGCCCAGGACCGCGTCCTGGCCGGAGTGGAGCACTGGCAGGCGGCCCTGGCCCTGGGTTGGGAGGCCATCAGCGTGGTGGTGGCCCCGCCGCTGCGGCCGGCGGAACTGCGGGCCCTGATGGTGGCCGAGAACGTGCGCAGCCGCGAGATCCGCGAGGAGCACCTCTGGCGGGGGATGAACAACTTTTTCGACATGGAGCCCCTGCGTCCGGCCGGGGGCTGGTGAACCATCGCCCGCCGTCCGGTCGGACGGTAGGCGATGGTGGCGACGGGGCCGGGGCTCAGGCCCGGCGCGGGGGGGCGGAGGTGGCCGCGGCCGGGTTGACCACCCGGAGGATGCGCCCCTGCAGGGGATGGGGGCGCAGGGTGTAGAAGCTGCGGGTGGTGGCGCCGTGGCGCTGGGCGCAGGCCTCGGCCAGGGCGTTGAAGCTGCCCCGGCCCGGATCGGCGATCAGGATCAAACCCACCCCGGTCGTCAACGCCCGATCGATCAAGCCCAGCATCGGCGCCAGCATCTCGTCCCAGAAACAGATGTCGGCCCCGATCAACAGGTCGAGGCCCGCCAGGTCACTGACGGTCAACTCCTCCAGGCGGCGGTGGAGGACGGTCAGATCCACCTCGTTCAGCTCGGCGTGCAGGCGCAGGAAGGGGAAGACCTCCGGGTCGGCGTCCACCGCCGTCACCCTGGCCCCCAGGGCCTTGGCGCAGTAGATGCCGGCCAGGCCCCAGCCGCAGCCCACGTCCATCACCCGTAAGCCCTCGGGCAGACGCAGATCCTTCAGGTATTCCATCAACAGCCAGCACGAGGTCCAGACCCGGTAGCCGAACCCATCCGGGGAGTGCTCGCGCTTCAGGGCCCTGATCTCCGGGGCGCGGCTCTGATAGAACCGGACCCCGTGGCAGGCCCGTTGGTTGGGGCTGGGGTGGGGCATGGCTTATCCTCGCCAGGGACGTGGCGGCGGGACCAGGTCCTTGGGTGGACCAGGTTCCGGCCGGGGTCGCCTGGGACTGGCCGGGACTAGGCCGCGGCCCGGGAGCGCCGGCCGTGGCGGGCCGGTCGGCTGGTCCGATGCCGGGCCAAGGGGGCCACCCTTGCCGGAGCCGGCTGAGGAACGCCGGCCTGGGGGTAGGGGTGGTCCTGGTCCACCGGCACCGACTGGCGGATCAGGCGCTCGATGGCCCGCAGGCAGGTCCGCTCAGTGCTGTCGCAGAAGGAGATGGCCACCCCCGCCGCCCCGGCCCGGCCGGTGCGGCCGATGCGGTGCACGTAGCTTTCCGGATCCATGGGCAGGTCGTAGTTGATGACGTGGGTCACTCCCTCCACGTCGATGCCCCGGGCGGCCAGGTCGGTGGCCACCAAGACCCGGGTGCCGCCGCTGCGGAAGTTCTCCAGGGCGGCCTGGCGGGCGTTTTGGGACTTGTCGCCATGGATGGCGTCGGCGCGCACCTGCATCTGGGCCAACTGCTTGGCCACCCGGTTGGCCCCGTGCTTGGTGCGGGTGAAGACCAGCACTCGCCGGGCGCTGTCGTCCTTGAGCACCTCGCCCAACAGGGCGCGCTTGTCGCCCTGGGCCACGAAGAGCACCTTCTGGGCGATCCGCTCCACCGGAGTGGCCTCGGGCGTCACCTTGACCTTGGCCGGGTTGGTCAAGAGCGAATCGGCCAGCCGGGCGATGCCCTGCGGCATGGTGGCCGAGAAGAGCAGGGTCTGGCGCTGGGCCGGCACCGCGGCCAGCACCCGCCTGATGTCGGGCAAAAAGCCCATGTCCAGCATCCGGTCGGCCTCGTCCAGGACCAAGGCCGCCAGCCGGTCCAGGCGCACGCAGCCCTGGTTCATCAGGTCCAGGAGGCGTCCCGGGGTGGCCACCAGCACGTCCACGCCCCGGGCGCAGGCCCGCACCTGCGGGGTCTGGCCCACGCCGCCATAGACCACCGCCAGGCGCAGCCCCAGGTGGCGGCCATAGGAGCGGAAGCTGTCGGCCACCTGATGGGCCAGCTCGCGGGTGGGGGTCAACACCAGGACCCGGGCCGCGCGCGGGGCCAGGGGCGGCCGCTGGGCGTAGAGCCTTTGCAGCAGGGGCAGGGCGAAGGCGGCGGTCTTGCCGGTGCCGGTCTGGGCGCAGCCCAGCAGGTCGCGGCCCTCCAGCAGGGGCGGGATGGCCTGGGCCTGGATCGGGGTCGGGGTGGCGTAGCCCAGGCCGGTCAGGGCCTTTTGCAGGGGCTCGATCAAACGCAAATCTTCGAACGTGATCTCTGGCATCTGTGTCTGGGTGTCCTTCGCGTCGCGCGCGATGCTTTCTTAGGGCTGATCTGGCGCGCGACAAAAATATGGGAGCGTTCCGGCGGTCCCGGCCGGCAACGCCGATGGCGGGGATCCGGGTGCATGGGAAAGCGCCGGCCCGTCACCTTTTCAGCCAACCCAAGCCAAGAGGCAAAGCCTCTTCCCCGCCGGTGGGGAGGCCGCTTGGGGACCATTAAGCCTGGCTCTGTTGCTGAGATGGGGCGCGGAGGGCGCCGCACGGTCGAGCGGAAGACAGGGGGCTCGTTGGCCACGTTGTGCCAACAGTTTATCGGCTGGTGGCGTTCTGTCAATGGCCGGAGCGGTTTATTCCCCGGCGGCGGGTCCGGGAGGCGGGGCTAGCGGACGCGAAGGGTGATGCGGTGGACCTTGGCCGGCGGCTGGCCCCGCTCCCGCTCCCAGGGGCGGTGGTACTCCAGCACCATCTCGGTGAAGCCCGGGGAGACGCCCCGGATGGCGAAGATCTCGCGTCCGCCGGACCCGGCCTGACCTGTGGCCTCGCGGTCGCGGACGAAGGCGTGGGTCTCCACCAGCACCACCGCCGGGTCCGGGGCCTGGGTCAGGAACCAGCGGTAGCCGGTGGTGGGGTTGCTGTCCAGGGTCAGGTCCAGGGTCTGGCCCACCCCCAGGTTCAGGGTCTGGCTGACACTCGGTGGATTGGGAGGCGCGGGCGGGGCGGCGGAGCCGGGACGCGGCTCGCGGGGGCGGTTGGGCAGGTAGGTCGGCGAGCCCAGGTCGGCGCAACCGGCGAGCAGCGCCAACAGGCCGATGAGCATTATCAGGCGTCGCATGGGCCACTCCCGAAAGGGGCGGGGAACCGGCCGGACTTCTGGCCGCAACCGTCCCAAGCTTAGCACAAATCCGGCTCCAACCAAGCCGACGGCCAGCCCAGCGACGGCCGGGGAGGGGGCGGGATCGGAGGGGGCGACCAAGCGGACCTGATTGATAATCAGTATCGTTTGACATGACAAAATTGTCATCTCCGGCGAGCATGTCTCGCGCGCCAAGACGGATTCGGCGGATCTGATGGATGAAGCACGTTGATATCTAAAACTATCATCGCAAATTGTATGACGATTTTAGGGTGTCGCCATTCCCGGGGCGATCGGCACGCTTTGTGCTTATTCCCAGACCACCGCTCCGCCGGACGCCCCGGCCCTGGACGCCAACTTCCAGGAAGTGCGTTTGCGAGGCCATGTTTAGTATTACCATTGAAAAACATAGCTATTTGGCACTAGATTGAGAACAGGAAGTCACGCCTGCCCACGCCTGTCTCATTCCTTGCCTGGGAGACCTGTCATGCGCAAAAGAGGGCTGACTTTCAAGCTATTATTGGGCGGTGCCCTGGCGGTGCTGCTTCCCCTGGCGGTGGTGGGCGCCTACAACACCTATAAATCCGTGGTCGCCTTGGAGCGCCTGGCCGAGAGCCAGGCCATGGCCCTTTCGGCCAGTTTGGCCGAGCTGACCAACACCGCCCTGGAGGGCGAGGTGAAGCTGGCCACCAGCCTGGCCACCGTTCCGCGGGCCCGCAAGGCCCTCCAGGCCATCGGTAGCCCGGAGGCGGCCGCGAGCCAGGCCGAGATGGATGGCTGGCTCACCGACACCAAGGCCAAGCTGGGGGCGGACTACGCGGCCATCCTGGTGGCCGACCTCAATGGCAAGGTGATCGGCGACAGCTTCGGCGGCAAAAACAAGGGCACCGACGTGGCCGACCGGGACTATTTCAAGCAGCTCAAGTCCACCGGCAAGACCGTGATCTCCCCACCCCTGCTCTCGCGCACCACGGGCAAGCCGGCCACGGTGGTGGCGGCTCCGGTCAAGGCCGGGGATGGCGCGCTGCTGGGGGCCTTGATCCTCTCCATCAGCCTGGAAAACCTATCCAAAAAGGTGGCTGACACCCGCCTGGGTCAGACCGGCTATCCCTGGATGGTGGATCAGAAGGGGCTGGTGGTGATCCACCCCCAGGCGGAGCACATCCTCAAGACCAACCTGACCCAGCAGGCGGGCATGGAGAAGTTCATGCAGCAAATGCTGGCGGGCAAGCCGGGCGTTGGCGGCTACCTATACAATGACGTTCCCAAGACCGCCGCCTACGCCCAGATTCCCCTCACCGGCTGGGTGGTGGCCTTTTCCCAGGACAGCGCGGAGCTTTTGGCCCCGGCCACCGAGATCCGCAACAGCAACATCCTGATCGGGCTAGTGGCCCTGCTGCTGACCATCGCCGTGGTGGCTTATTTCGCCCGCTCGATCACCGGGCCGATCAAGCGGGCGGTGGTCCAACTGACCGCCGGCTCCGAACAGGTGGCGGGCGCCTCCAGCGAGATCGCCCGCGCCGGGCAGAACCTGGCCGAGGGCACCTCGGCCCAGGCGGCCTCGGTGGAACAGACCTCGGCCGCGCTGGAGCAACTGACCGCCATGACCCGGCAGAACACCGAGAACGCCCGGCAGGCCGACCTGTTGATGAAGGAGGTGGGCGAGCTTTCCTCCAAGTCGGGTCAGGCCATGGCCGAGATGGGGCGCTCGATGCAGGAGATATCCGCCTCCGGCCAGGAGATCGGAAAAATCATCAAGCAAATCGATGAGATCGCCTTTCAGACCAACCTGCTGGCCTTAAACGCGGCGGTGGAGGCGGCCCGGGCGGGCGAGGCCGGGGCCGGTTTCGCGGTGGTGGCCGAGGAGGTGCGCAACCTGGCCCAGCGCGCCGCCGAGGCGGCCCGCAACACCGCCGAGCTGATCGAGGGCACCACCACCAAGATCGCCCACGGCAACCAACTGGCCGCCCGGGTGGAGCAATCCTTCGGCGAGGTCATCGGCAAGGCCGGCAAGGTGGCCGAGCTGGTGGGCGAGATCTCGGCCGCCTCCCAGGAGCAATCCCAGGGCATCGAGCAGATCAACAAGGCGGTCGGCGAGGTGGACCGGGTGACCCAGACCACCGCCGCCAACGCCGAGGAGTCGGCCTCCGCCGCCCACGAGTTGTCGTCCCAGGCCGAAATGATCAGGCAGATCGCGGTGGACCTTCAACTGGTGGTCGGCGGGCACGCCCAGGATGGTTCGGGCGCCTTGGCGGGGCTGCCGGCCGCCAAGTCGCGCCCCGGGCCGAAGCCGGCCCTGCTCACCGCTCCGCCCCGCTCCGCCAGCAAGCCCCAAGGCGAGTTCGAGGACTTCTAGAACGATCCGCGCCGATCCGCGTCACGGGGCGTCTGGTTCGACGCCCCGTGGCGTTTGCCGGGGGCCGGGAGCGAACCCGGGCCAGCCTCAGGGGTGCAGACGGTCCAGCAACAGTTCCACCGCCTCCTCGGGGCCGGCGGCCTCGGGCACCCCGGGAAGCTCCCAGGTGCCCAGCCCCACCACCGGGCGTCCCAGCTTGAGGGCGTGGCCGATTTCGCTCAGGGTGCCGCCCCCGCCGCTGATAGCGATGACCCCCAGGCCGGTTTGCACCACCAACACGTTGCGGGCCTGGCCCAGGCCGCTGGGGATCACCACCCGGCACCAGGGATTGGCCTGGTCGGGGTCGGAGCCGGGCAGGATGCCCACGCTGAGGCCCCCGGCCTGGGCGCAGCCCATGGCGGCGGCCTCCATCACCCCGCCCAGCCCGCCGCAGACCACCCCATAGCCCTGCAGGGCCAGGAGTCGGCCCACCACGTGAGCCCACTGCCAGGGCGGGCCGCTGGCGTTGCCGGCGCCGATGACGCTGACCAGACGTGCGCGTGGGATGGCCATGACACCTCCCGCTGCCAGGGGGTGGGCGTCCGGCCCGCCGCGCAAATGGCTACCAGCCGTATTCGCCCACCAGGTCCACGAATCGGCAACCGCCCAGGTCCTCTTCCACGTACTGGTTGCCCCGGCGGGTGACCCGGTAGAGGGTTTGCAGGCTGCGACCGCCCACCGGCACCACCAGGCGTCCGCCCTCGGCCAACTGCTCCAGGAGCGGACGGGGCAGGCTGGGCCCGCCGGCGGTGACGATGATGGCGTCGTAGGGGGCCTCGGCCGGCCAGCCCTTGCTGCCGTCGCCCACCACCAGGTTGACGTTGAAGATCTTGATTTTCTCTAAGACCCGCTGCGCCCGGCGGCTCAGCTCCAGGATGCGCTCCACCGAGTAGACCCAGTCGCAGAGCCGGGCCAGGATGGCGGTCTGGTAGCCGCTGCCGGTGCCGATCTCCAGCACCTTCTCCCGCCCGGTCAGGCCCAGGGCGTCGGTCATCAGGGCCACCATGTAGGGCTGGCTGATGGTCTGGCCCTCGCCGATGCTCAAGGGGTGGTCGTTGTAGGCCTGGCTCATCAGGGCCTCGTCCACGAACAGGTGGCGCGGGATCTCCTGCATCACCTGAAGCAGGCGCGGGTCGCGGATGCCCCGCGCGGCGATCTGCTCCTGCACCATCCGCCGCCGGGCCACGGCGTAATCGTTGAAATCGGGCATGGGTGCGTTTCCTCCCGAGGGCATTCTATCAGTCCCAGGCGCGGGGCGGGAGGGGTTTTCGCCAGCATGGGGACCGGTTAGAGCTCGGAGAGCCGCACCCCGGCCGGTCGCGGGCGTCCGTCCAGGGCCGCCACCCCGGCGGGGGTGATGGTCAGCCGTCCCTGGGCCATCAGCTCGATGGTGAGCGGAAAGATGGCCCAGTCCCCGCGCTCTTTCAGGCGCTCCTGGTGGTCGTCGGCCACCTGGCGCAGGCGGGGGGGATCGGCCAGGAGCTCGGGCAGGGGCGCTGGCAGCTCCACCGGCAGGGGGTCGCTGACCAGCAGCAGGGGGCCGGTGTCCACCCCCCGGTCGATCCAGAGGGTGGAGGCCCGCAGCTCGGTCTGCCCGGCGGCGATGGCGTCCAGCACCGCGTCGTCGCCCACGAAACGCCGCCGGCCCCGGGCGTCGGTCAGGGAGAGGTCGGCCGGGTGGACGTTGACCCCCCGGGGCAGGGTCAGGTAGCTCATGTAGCCGCCCAGGGCGATCAGGTCCACCCCGAAGGCGCGCACCAGGCGGCGGGCCACCTGGTCGTAGGCCCGGCGGGCGGCCCGGCCGGCCGGGCTCACGGGGGTCCGGGGCAGGCCGCGCAGGGCGTGGAAGCGGCGCACATCGTAGGAGAAATAGGGCAGGCCGTACTGGTGGGCGATCTTCTCGCCCTGGCAGTGGCCGTCGGCGCGGTCGCTGAAGATGAACGCCACCTCGTAGGCGGACGAGCCCCGCTCCAAGAGGCGGCGGATGTTGCTGCCGCTGCCGCTCATGAAGGCGGCCACCCGGAGCGGGCGTCCGGCGGAGGCGGGGTCGAAGGCGAAAGACCGGCTGGGCATGGTGTCCTCGGCTTGGGCCGGCCAGCGCGGGAGCCGGCGGGCGAAGTTGGGCCTTCATCCTGGCACAGAGCGGCCGGGCTGACAAGCCCCCGCCCCCGTGGCCCGCGATTCCGGACCCCGGCTTAGTTTGTCAACCGGGCGGCTTTCCTTGACAGCCCCGGCCGCCAGCCCCTACAATCCAGCCACGGGAGAGATTGTGAAGATAGACGCGATCGACAAGCGCATCATCGCCCGCTTGCAGGGCGACCTGCCCCTGACCCCCCGGCCCTTCGCCGCCCTGGCCGCCGAGCTGGAGCTGGGCGAGGCCGAGGTGGTGGCCCGCGTCGCCCGCCTGGCCGCGACCAAGGTCATGCGCCGCTTCGGGGCCACCCTACGCCACCAGCAGTCGGGTTTTCCGGCCAACGTCATGGTGGCCTGGCAGGTGCCCGAGGACCAGGTGGAGCGGGTGGGCGAGGTCCTGGCCTCCTTCCGCCAGGTGAGCCACTGCTATTGGCGGCGACCCTGCCAGGGCTTCGCCTACAACCTCTACTCCATGGTCCACGGCCAGAGCCGCGAGCAGTGCCGCCAGGTGGTGGAGGAGATGGCCCGGGCGGCGGGCGTGGGGCCCGAGTTCTATGCGCTCTTGTTCTCGGTGGAGGAGCTAAAAAAGACCTCCATGCAGTATTATTGAGGGCTTGGACAGGTGCCGCCCTCCCCGCGCGATCGGCCCAACCTTGGCGGCCAGATCGGGGCGGGGGCGGACGTGCGCGCGGCAACCCCCCGGTCCGCGAGGAGAAACAGTCGATGACGGATAGACGGTCGCTAGAGTTGTGGGCCCGGGCCCAGGAAGTCATCCCGGGCGGGGTCAACTCGCCGGTGCGGGCCATGGCCGCGGTGGGGCAGAATCCGCCCTTCATCAAGTCCGGTCGGGGGGCCTACATCGAAGACGTGGACGGCAACCGCTATCTGGACTACGTCGGCTCCTGGGGCCCCCTGATCCTGGGCCACGCCCATCCGGAGGTGGTCAAGGCGGTGCAGCGCGCGGCCGAGAAGGGCACCAGCTTCGGCGCGCCCACCGAGGCCGAGGTGCTCTTCGCCGAAAAGCTGGTCAAGCTGGTGCCCAGCCTGGAGATGGTGCGCCTGGTCAGCTCCGGCACCGAGGCCACCATGAGCGCCCTGCGCCTGGCCCGGGGTTATACCGGCCGGGATTTGATAGTCAAATTCGATGGCTGCTACCACGGTCATTCCGATGGCCTGTTGGTCTCGGCTGGCTCCGGCCTGGCCACCCTGGGTCTGCCGGCCTGTCCCGGGGTGCCGGAGGCCATCGCCGGGGCCACCCTGTCCCTACCTTACAACGACCTGGAGAGCCTGGCCAGCGCCTTTGCCAGTCATGACGGACAGATCGCGGCGGTGATCGTGGAGCCGGTGGCCGGCAACATGGGCGTGGTGGAGCCAAAGCCGGGCTTCTTGGCCGGCCTGCGCCAGCTCTGCGACCAGCACGGCGCGCTCTTGATCTTCGACGAGGTGATCACCGGCTTCCGGGTGGCCCTGGGCGGGGCCCAGGAGCGTTTCGGGGTGCTGCCCGACCTGACCACCCTGGGCAAGATCGTGGGCGGCGGCCTGCCCCTGGCCGCCTATGGCGGCCGCCGGGAGATCATGCAGCGCGTCGCGCCCTGCGGCCCGGTCTACCAGGCCGGGACGCTCTCCGGCAATCCCCTGGCCACGGCGGCCGGCCTGATGGTCCTGGAGCTGTTGCAGGCCCCCCGGGTCTACGAGACCCTGGAGGAGTCCAGCGCCCGGCTCTACGACGGCCTGGGGCAGATCCTGGCCGCCAAGGGCCTGCCCCACTGCGGCCAGCGGGTGGGGGCCATGTTCACCTATTTCTTCACCGCTGGCCCGGTCACGGACTACGCGAGCGCCAAGACCAGCGACACCGCGCTCTTCGCCCGCTTCCACCGCGGCATGCTCAAGCGCGGCATCTACCTGGCCCCCAGCCAGTTCGAGGCCACCCTGGTCTGCCTGGCCCATGGGCCCCAGGAGATCGACGCCGCCCTGGCCGCGGCCGAGGAGACGGTCAAGGAGTTCTAGCTGTTAACCACGCAATCGGCCCGGAGTCCCCAGGCGGGGCTCCGGGCCGATTTTTGGCTGGGGCGGAAGAGTTGGCGCGGTCCGAGCGCCTGATCCCGGCGACCGCCGGGAGGCTAGTGGGCTCAGGAGAAGCCGCCGGAGCCGCAGGAGTGGCCCCCGCCGCCGCCGGCCAGCGCGCCCAGGCTGGCCCCGCCGCCCTGGCCGCCGCTCTTGGCGAAGCAGGAGAGCTGGCGCTCCACCTGGGGCGAGTCGCAATCAGGGCACCGCGGCGGGGTGTCGTCGCCGGCGAAGTGCAGGTATTCAAAGCCGTTGCCGCAGGCGGAGCACTTGTATTCGTAGATCGGCATGTCTGACCTCCCCGTCCATGGCTAATCTCGATAGAAGATTAGGCCGCGGGGCGGGAATGTCAAGCCGGGCCTGGTCCCGGCCGGCCAACCGGCGAGGGCCGGGCTTGCGCCTCACCAGTGCAGCTTGGAGCCCTGGAGCCGGGGCAGCAGCAGGGCGCAGGCCGCCACCCCGGCCATGGCCAGGGCCGCCTCCGGGAAAAGGCCCAGCACCACGCTGGCGTAGGAGTCCAGCAAGGCCCAGGCGATGGGGATCAGGAGCAGGCCCAGGGGGACCGGCCGCCGGGTCCAGAGCAGCAGGCCGAAGGTCAGCAAGGCGGTGGGGGTGGGGAAAAGGCCCACCAGGGGCAGGCGGGGCCAGGCCAGGCCCTGCCAGATATCCAGGAGCGGCAGCATGATCAGGCCGTAGACCAGGATCACGGCCCCGGTCACCCCCTGGCCGTCGCGCCGGGGCCAGAACCCCGGCCCCGCGCCCGGCCACAGGCCCCAGGCCAGGAACGCGACGCCCTGGAGCGCGCACAACCAACCGAAAACCTTGGCCATGGGGTTGATCTCCCCCAGGAAGCGCCCGAGGAAGCCCAGGCCCCCGGCCAGCCAGAAAAGGCCCAGGAGCAGGGCCACCAGGCGGTCGGTCCCGGCGCGGCCGCTCCAGGCCAGCCAGACGGCCAGCCCGGCCAGGGCCAGGGCCAGCCACTGCCAGGGCAGCCAGGCCTGGTTGCAGGCCGCGATGGCGGAGAGATGGCGCTCCAGGCTCAAGGCCGGCGGCATGATGGTCCTGCCCAGGACGGCGGTGGGGGTGAGCCTGGTCTAACCGTCCTTGCGGCTCCAGTCGTAGGGGATGTGGCTCTGGTGGGCGTCCAGGCGGTGCTCGTCCGGATCGCGGTGGTCATAGGGCCGGGTGACGGTGTTGATGATCAGGGCCTCCTCGAGGCTGACGCACTTCCAGCCGTGGTAGACCAGGGGCGGAATCTGCACCAGCAAGGGGTGGTGGACCCCCATGAAGAACTGGTTGATCTGGCCGTAGGTCTCCGAGTCGGCCCGGTCGTCGTAGAGGGCCAGCTTGATCATGCCGTGGACGCAGACCACGTTGTCGGTCTGGAGCTGGTGCAGGTGCCAGGCCTTGACCACCCCGGGCAGGGTGCTGGTCAGGTAAACTTGGCCGAAGCCCATGAAAATCTCGTCGTCGGCCCGCAGCATCTCCATCAGCCGGCCGCGTTCGTCGGGTATCACCTTGAGCTGTTTGACCCTGACTCCGGCGATCAGATCCATGCTTCGACTCCTTGGCCGGCGCCGCTCCCGGTGGGGCGCGGCGCCGGGTTTGATTTTTGGTCCCGGGGGCGCGGGATCGTGCCCGAGGCGGCTCATCCGCGCCTCTTCCCGCAAGATCCGTTTATAACAGACCGGGGCGCGGGGCGGCCAGGTAATCTTGGCCAGCCATGGACAACCGCCGTGGCGCCCACCCCCGACCACGGAAACGGGCCGGGCGAAAAACTTGGCGCGAAACCGGCGCATGGGATAAAATTTATTAAAATATAACAAGGCGATGTGCCTTGCGGACTATATCCGCCGCCAGCGCTGTCGTCGCCATCTCCCCGGACCTTTTACGACCGCCAAAGCCTGCCCGCCGCGAATCGGTCCCTGGCCAAGGCCATCGCTTACCAGGCCCCTGGGCTCGATCGACACCCCTGGCATTCCCCTTGGAGGGGGCGAACGGTTGGCATGATTCCCAAGGACAAAACTGAAGCCGTCTCGTTGCAGGCCCTCTGGCGACCCTGGCGGGGAGGCATCCTGGATTCCCTCTATCTGGCCGGTGTGATTCTGGGCGGGTTGGTGCTGGCGGTTTCGATCTACCCCCTCCACCAGGCGGGCAAGGATTGGGTGCTTTGGCTGGACGGGGCGGCCTTGACCCTGGTGCTGGCTGGTTATGTCTTTCGCCGCCAGGTCGGCGACCAAACGCGGGCCTGCCTGGCGGTGCTGGTGGTCTATGTCCTGGGGGTCGCCCTGCTCTGGGCGATCGGGCCCCTCTCCGGCGGACCGATATGGCTCTTTTCCGCGCCCATCCTGACCAGTCTGTTGCTGGGGCGGAGGATGTCCTGGTTGGTGGCCTGGCTCCTGGTCCTGACCCTGGTCGTCTTCGGCTGGCTGGTCCACTTGGAGGCCCCGTCCTGGGTGCGCCCCATGGGCGTGACGACCTGGACCTGGGCCATGATGGGTATCAACTTCATCTTTCTCAATGTAGCCAGCAACATAGCCATCGGCAGCCTCATCAGCTACCTGTCCCGGGCCATGGCCGACGCCGAGGCGGTCAACCGGCGATTGCGGGAGGAGAGCGAACGGCGCAACGCGGCCGAGACGGCGCTGCGGGAGAGCGAGGAACGCTACCGGATGGCGTTCGAGATGAGCCCCGACTCCATCAACATCAACCGCTTTTCCGACGGCCTCTACCTGGATGTCAACCAGGGCTTCACCCAACTGACCGGGTTCACCAGGGAGGAGGTGCTGGGCCGGACCGCCGGGGAGCTCGGCATCTGGGCGGACAAAAACCAGTTCCAAAAATTCCTGGCCGTGTTGGAGCGGGAAGGCCAGGTGACCAACCTCGAGGCTGACTTCCGCAAAAAGGACGGGGGGTTGATCACCGGCCTGACCTCCACCCGCTGGCTCACCCTGGGCGGGGTGCCCTGCCTGCTGTCCATCACCCGCGACATCAGCGAGCTGCGCAAGGCCAGCCAGGAGTTGGCCCGCAGCGAGGAGCGCCATCGCCGGCTGTTGGAAAGCCTGCCCTATGGCCTGGTCTGGGCCGAGGTTCCGTCTGGCCGCGTCCTGTTGGCCAATGATCACGCCTGGCGGATGTTTGACCTCGAAGCGGGCGCGGTGGCGGACCTGAGCTTCTGGGACTTGCTGGACCCGGCCGAGCACGAGTTGGCCCGCGAACGACTGGCGCGGCAGCTCAGCCGCAAGGACACCTTCAGCCGCGGGGTCTACACCGGATTGCGCAAAGACGGCAGCCGGCTGCGCTTCGAAATCACCTATTCGGTGATCGAACAGGATGGCCGGACCCTGGTCCAGGGTTTCATCCGGGACGTGACCGAGGTGGAGTCGCTGGAGCAGCAACTGCGCCACGCCCAGAAGATGGAGGCGGTGGGAACCCTCTCCAGCGGCATCGCCCACGATTTCAACAACATCCTGCAGGCCATGGGCGGATTCATCCAGCTTCTGCAGATCAGGTGCAGGGAAGACAGGCAGGCGGAACGGTACCTGGACGAGATCAAGGCCGCGGTGGAGCGGGCCTCGGGCCTGGTCAGACGCCTGCTCACCTTCAGCCGCAAGATGGAGCCCAAGCTGGAGCCGGTGGACTTGAACCTGGTGGTGGCGGCGGTGGGCCGCCTGCTGGAGCACAGCCTGCCCAAGATGATCTCCCTGGAGGTCAGCCTGGCCCCCGGCCTGCCCCCCATCCTGGGGGATTGGGGCCAGTTGGAACAGGTGCTCCTGAACCTGGGGGCCAACGCCAGCGACGCCATGCCGGAGGGAGGACGCCTGACGCTCGCCACCGACCTGGTGGCCTGGGAGGCGGCGCGCGCGCTGTTGCCCAACTCGGCCGAAGCGGGGGACTACCTGCGCCTGAGCGTCGGCGACACCGGTCAGGGCATCGACGAGCCAACGCAGAAAAAGATGTTCGAGCCGTTTTTCACCACCAAGCCCCCCGGCAAGGGCACCGGCCTGGGGCTGGCGGTGGCCTATGGCATCGTGCAGAACCACGGTGGCTACCTCACCTGCCAAAGCCGAGTGGGGGAGGGCACCGTTTTCAACCTGTTCTTCCTGGCCCGCCATGGCCAACGGGTGCGGCCGCCCCACCATGATTTGCCAACTGGGGAGTCCGGTCAGCGGGTCGAGGGAGCCATCCTGGTGGTGGACGATGAGGCCGCAGTGCTGGACAGCGCGCACGAATACCTGTCGCGCTGCGGCTACCAGGTCTTCACCGCCTCTAGCGGGGAGCGGGCCGAGGAGATTCTGGCCCGTCCCGGGGTTCGGGTGGACCTGGTGCTGTTGGACCTGGGCATGCCAGGCATGGGCGGGCTGGAGTTTCTGCGTCGCCTGCGCGCGGGCGACCAGGAGATCAAGGTGATGGTGGCCAGCGGCTACGCCGTCCCGCGGGAGCTGGCCCAGGAACTGCGCGACCTGCGGGCCAGCTTCACCCCCAAGCCCTACCCCCTGGCCGAGATGAGCCAGCGCATCGCGCGGCTTCTGGCCGGCGAAAGCCTGGAATAGACCGCCGCCGGGATGCGGCTCGAGCGGCGGGGGCGTGGTTTGACGCTTAGAAGCTCAGTTCGGTGAACTTGAGCTGGTTGTCGACGCTTTCGACGCCTGGCAGTTCGCGGGC